>DASTVU010000435.1:0-2509 GCA_035758935.1 Pyrinomonadaceae bacterium
GAGAGGCGAAGTGATTTTTGCGCGCACTCGAAAGCACGACGAAGGTCGCCCAACGCACGATATGAGTTGCTGAGATTGTCCTGCGCGAGTGCAATACCGCGTTTTAGCCCGAGTGATTCATACACGGCAATGGCTTTGTAAGTAGCCGCCAAAGCTGCTTCATGATCGTCCTGGGCGAATTTGACAACGCCGGTGTTAAGCAACGCTCCGGCGACTCCCACTCGATCACCAATCCGCTCCGCTACGAGTTGTTGCAAGCGGGCGTAACGCAAGGCCGTGTCGTACTCGGAACGCACTTGATGACGAAGAACTCTTGTACCGAGGGCGCCAACGAGGGTGTTGTTAACGAAGCGTTTTTCCTGTTCCAGTATTGCGTCGCGCTCCTCATCAGAACGAGCAGCCTCTAACTTCACGGCGAGTTCATCCTGAACGAGAACCTCTCGTTCTATTCGCCACCCGGCATCCGTCCTGATCCATTCGAATGATCGGCACGCACCTCGAAACGGATCGAAAGTCAGCAAGACGGCGCCTGTCTTCTTGTCGAGACGACGCTCATCTACCGTCAACTGCGAGACGGCCTTCGTGCCTGTGATCTCGAGCTGAGTTACTTCCGGACTAAGAAATTCGAGCTGGGCCTGTGCGAATACTTTCTTGTAATTGCGTAAGACCGGAGGGAGGTTTGGCGATTGGGGGTTCCAAAACTTGCGAACGGCTTCGAGATCACCTGCGGCAAGTGCGCGTCCGTACTCGGTGGTCAACGCCCGCAAACTGTCTTCTTCCGCGGCCGAAGCCCGCATCGGCATTGAAGTCAGTGAGTTAGACTGCGCAAACGCTGCAGTAATAAGAGTTAGATTTATCAGTGTTGCCAGCGCTGCGCGGAACGGGTATGGCATGGAACATCCCTTTGGTGTACAGGCTCCAAGGGTAACGCGGAAAGAAAGAGGGGAAAGGGCCAGAAAATGCGGAAAATCAGCTCCTCTAACCCCGAGACAACCTTTTTCCTGTTTCCGGGCTCTTGGTGATGTCTGAATCAATTTGTAAGGAGTTGGAGGTTAAAACGACCAATATCTGGGAGAGGTGTCCCTCGAATAGGTTTTTCAAAAGGAGATAAGAATCAATGCATCGACAGAACATTATTGCCGCAGGAATGCTGTTAGTAATTGGCATCGCTGTCGTCGCAACCGGATATGCAAATGGGCTCGGTCCATTGGGGACCTTGAGCGCCGGCATATCCCGACTAACCAGAGGTAATGAAATGGGTACCACAAGCAACATGGATAAAGAGAAAAAGGCGCCGATTGCGCCTGAGTTTACCAATGGAACATGGATCAATTCCGAACCGCTGACATTAAATAGTCTTCGTGGCCGCGTGGTCATCGTCGATTTCTGGACGTTTGCGTGTTACAACTGCCGCAACGCACTGCCGGCTGTGAAGAATTGGGACGCGCGATACCGCGCACAGGGATTGACGGTTATCGGCGTTCATACGCCTGAACTCGACAGTGAAAGAAACCTGGACAACTTGCGTCGCGAGATTGCCGAACTGGGGATTCGTTTTCCGGTGATGAGCGATAACGATTACGCGACGTGGAATGCGTATCGTGTCAACGCATGGCCGACGTGGTTTGTGATCGACAAACAAGGCCGCATCCGTTGGAAGCACGTGGGCGAAGGGGCATATGAGGAGACTGAACAAGTGATTAAGCAGCTATTGGCTGAGGAGAGCCCGAAAGAAATGACAGATAAAATTGAAAAAACTGACGAGCAGTGGCGAAAGGAGTTAACACCTGAGCAGTACCACGTTTTACGACAAGCGGGAACCGAACGAGCCTTCACCGGCGCGTACTGGGACAACCACGAGCACGGCGTCTATTACTGTGCGGCGTGCGGGCTCGCCCTATTCAAGTCTGAAACAAAATTCGATTCGGGCACAGGATGGCCCAGTTTCTACGCGCCGATCTCGAAAGATAGCGTTACCGAAGAGACCGATCGGACCCTGGGAATGGTGCGAACCGAAGTGAGATGTCATCGCTGTGGCTCACACCTCGGTCATGTCTTCGATGATGGTCCAAAACCAACCGGCCAGCGCTATTGCATGAACTCAATCTCGCTTAAGTTTGAGAAGCAATAGGGGGCCACAGATGACACTGATGCAGCCTGAATTTCCGATTTACGTGCGCTTCGAGAATGGTGAAATCGAAAGTTACGACGACCTCGACGAGTTGATCTGCAATCTTGAGGACTTCGACTCTGATCTGGATAAGGACTGCGAGGCGAGAGACGCTATTGGCAGGCGAGTTCGCCTTAAATTGAAGTTGCAGGAGTTGAAGGAATTGTCTTTAGCTTGAGCGTGTCAATGGATTAGCGCCAAAGGCGCGAAATATGAAAGCCAGAACCGCGCGATTTTGCCTCGCAAAACCGGGCAACTCAAAGCAACTGAAGGGAAGATCCGCAGCGCGAGTCTATGACGATCGAACGTACTGTAGGGGCGGCCCTCCGTGGCCGCCCG
>DASTVU010000436.1:0-3798 GCA_035758935.1 Pyrinomonadaceae bacterium
CCTGAGAGATTTTATTTATCTATGACTCCTGAACTCCGAGCCCTCTTTCCGATATCTCAGAATTCGATTTACCTCAATCACGCGGCGGTTTCGCCACTTCCGACGACAACTATGCGCGCGGTGGAATCGCAATTGCGAGACGTGCACGAAAATGGCTCAGCGAACTTTCGCAATTGGCTGGCGACGAAAGAACAAGCTCGAGAGCTGTTGGCAAACCTGCTTGGCGCACGACCGGAACAGGTCGCTTTCATGCGCAACACCTCCGACGCGCTCTCGAGCGTGGCAAATGGGCTGACGTGGCGTCCGGGCGACAACATCGTCACGTTCAGCCGTGAGTTTCCTTCCAACATCTATCCATGGCTACGCATACGCGACATCTTCGGTGTCGAAGTGCGCATGTGCGAAGAGCGCGATGGTCGCGTGGATATAGAACAATTGGAAAACATGATCGACGCACACACGCGCGTTGTGGCAGTTAGTCACGTTCAGTACGCATCCGGCTTCCGCCTCGATCTACAGCGACTGGGCCGCCTCGTCCGAGAACGCGACGCATTGTTCGTCGTCGACGTGATTCAGGCCCTTGGCGTGATTCCCACGAACGTCGAAGCCGAGTTCGTAGATGTCGCGGCCGGAGCGGGTCACAAGTGGCTGATGGCTCCAGAGGGTGTTGGCTACCTCTATCTCTCGGACCGTGCTCGTGAACGGGTTCAACCCACATTGGTCGGCTGGATCAGTGTTCCAAATCCTGACGACTACCTGAACTTCGAACAGGGCTGGAACCGGGGCACGCTCGCCTGGGAAACCGGCACTGGCCCGGCGTCGTTGTTTTATGGGTTCCGGGCGAGCCTGGAGCTTCTCACGAGCCATGGCGTCCAAAGAATCGCGAGGTACCTCGAAGAACTTACTGATCATCTGTGTGAGGGTCTGAAGGGCGAACGATACGAGGTCGTGAGCTCCCGAGCGCCCGGAGAAAAGTCTCAGATCGTCTGTATTCGCCCGCCACAAGGTTTGTCGGCGATGGCCCTTTATCACCAGCTCAACGTGAAAAATATCGTCACAGCGCCGCGTGGTGATCGCCTCCGGATCGCCCCTCACTTCTACAACACCGCCACTGAAGTCGACGAGTTCATCAAAGCACTTCCATAGACCGATGGATAATCGTTCGTTTGTACTGTAGGGTTTGTACGGAAGATGTACAGCTTTGTTGGACTTATGTCCGATTGCGCACAAACTCAACACGAGAATCCTTAGCAAAAGCGAAACTTCTGCCGTTCAATAAGTTCGGGACAGAATTGGCACGGTCATTGCCAAAGAGGAAAACAGAACAAGAAGGGTAGATAAGGGTAAATCGGGTCAGGCTTTGAAACTGCGGTGAGTGGAGGCTTTGGGGGAGGCATCCTCTCACGATTTTAGAAGCAAGCGTTTGACTCTTTTGGGGGAACGGAGTGACGTTTGTGACGCAGTTGAAGAGCAATAATAGCGGTGCTGCTGATTGACGTCTTGACGGGGCTTGGGGGAGCCTCCCAGGAAAAATCAGCAGCCCGCAATTTTTTTGGCCCGATTTTAGAACAGGATTTTATCCGTAGTAATCTGCGGGTAAAATCCTGTTTCTAATTTCGCTCTCTTAACAATCTTCCAGGATCGGTCTCAGGCGTGAGTTCGTCGAGATTGAGTCGCAGCATTCCACCGGCATCCGAATACGCAGTCGCTGCTTTCTGTTGTGAACGTCTGTAGCTAAACAACAGACCACCAATCAGTCCACCCATACCCAGGCATGTGATGAGCGCGTATCCCGATGCTTTCAGGACAGTGACGAGGACGCCCAGAGTTGTGTTGACGTAGCGTTTCTCTGCTTCCCTGAGGATGTTTGGATTCTCGCCCAGCCACTGCACGACCTGCTCGTATTTGACTTGATCGATTAGCTGTTTGGCTGTCTGTTCGTCGGGCGCGTCAAAGACGAACACCGAATAGTTACCCACGCGACGATAGGCCGTTGGCGCCGGCTGACCCAGTTTCCAGAGTTCCTGGATGCGCGCGATTATGCGCTTGTCGTTTTCTGTTGCGAGTTGCGGCGTATTGAATTCGACGATTAGAACTTTACTTGGACCATACGTCGCCAAAACCGCGTCGGCATTGCCTCCAGATTGGACGGAGTCGAATACGGCGTGCTGGAATGGCAACCGGTGTAGATCGGCAAAACTGTTGAGATAGACGGCGTTCTTCTGCGCCTGTTCCGGGTTCGGCAGGTGCTTGATCAGTGGTGGGATATCACCGTGCCCTTTATCGAAAGACTCGGACCATGTATTCGCCAACTCAGTGAGGTCTGCGCGTCGTCCGTTCAGGTTTTTAACCCACACAAAGTTAACACCCTTGACGAATGCAATCTCTTTATCGGTCACGAAACCGGCGGTACCGATGCCGTTCACTATCTCCGGCTTCGAGTTCGAAGAGCGCGCTGAGATAAGACTAAGTAATTCGTAAGCGTGCGACTCCTGCTGAAAACGATAAATCTCGACCGAAGCTCTGACGCCATTACTGCCGGTATATTCCAAACGGTTTGTATCCGATGGAACTGCGCCAGTGTCCGGTTTTTCAGGCTTGGGTAATATTGTACGGACTAGCTTGAACTTGCCGATCGTAGCCGGTACAAATCCGCCCGGTTGAGCGGCGGGTGGGCCTCCAAGGGCGGAAGCCGCTAAACCCAACAAAAGTCCCAATAAAACAATAACCCTAGATAAACGCAATACAACAACTCCTCGTGCGGTCGAGTTCAAGGTTGATTTAGAAACCGCCCAGGCTTTGATGTTCCCGGCGGCATTTTCGGCAGCACGGGTTAAGTTTAATGCCAGCGTCTTAATTCACGCAAAAGAAGGTCGGCGTAATGGCGTGGGCTGCTGATATTGTGCATCACTATTGAACCGCCAATCTCGCTGGCGTTGTCGATGATGATGTCGCCAAATCCCATTAGTCGTTGCGGGATGCTCGCTGAGACAGTTACGTCCTGGACCTTGCTCAAAGGAATGTTTTTCGTGGTGCGGGCGATTAATCCGCTGTCGATCTGGAGTTTCGAGTCGGTAACCGTGTAGCGAACCATGTTTCGCCGGATGTGGTAGTAAGCCGGGATCAGCAGTAGGGCTAGTGCGAGCGGGATTGAGATCGACGCGGGCACGCCGATCGACGCCAACAGGAAGACGAGCGCGATCCCGCCGATAACGGCGAGCGCGTAACCGGCCTTGATAAAAATCATCGTGGGCCGGACTGTGAAGACAGTGTGCTCGAGATCCTGATCGCCGCCGAATTCAAGCGCGCGAGACTGCAAACGAGCGACTCTCGTCGCTTCCGGATCTGACGCGGGAGCGCCGCAATTCGAACAAAAGCGTACGCTGGGGGGGACATATGCTCCGCAGGAACACGTCATCGATTTAAGTCCTCGCTCAAACACTATAACAATAAACGCAGATGAACGCAGATCTGTTCTGCGTTCGTCCGCGTTCATTTCTGGCTAATTTTTTACTGGCTTACGAGCTGTAAGCGACCGTCCGGCAGCCTGGTCATGAAGACGCTGCGTTCGTAGACGTTGAGCGGGGTCGGATCTTTCTGTTGTGCTAGTTGCGGGCGGTTCAGAGTACCGGCATTCGCCAGCGCATTCGGATCGCGAATCATGCTGTAGCGATTGCCGATGCGACGCACGTACTCACGCGTTTCGCTGTAGGGTGGAACCTGGTAGCGATACTTCATCACAGCGCCTTCGCCGGCGTTGTAACCGGCAAGAGCCAGTCGCACATCGCCCGAAAACAG
>DASTVU010000437.1:0-5014 GCA_035758935.1 Pyrinomonadaceae bacterium
GGATATCCACACAGCATGCCTTGCAGCCAGAAAGAATCGCGCAGTCCCTGCGAAACTTTCGCCCCGGGCCGATTAAAACCATAGAACGGTTCACTGAGATCTGTGAAAAACTGTGAACGGTCGGCTTGAACTCCGGCCCTAAGCTGATCGAACACCTCGATCGGCAAGCCACCAGGATTCGCCTCGGTTTTCAACATCAGCGGCGGAATCGCGCCGATCAGTACCGCTTTTGCGACTCGCTTCGTGCCGTGGCGTCCGATATAGCGTGCGACTTCGCCGCCGCCGGTCGAGTGACCAACGTGAATTGCATCTCTCAGATCGAGCGCTTCGACGAGCTCGGCAAGATCGTCAGCGTAAGTGTCGAGGTTGTTTCCACCCAACGGCTGACTCGAGCGTCCGTGGCCGCGACGATCGTGTGCGATGCAGCGATATCCGCGTGACGCGAGAAAGTACATCTGGTCTTCAAACGCATCGCCAGACAATGGCCAGCCATGACTGAAGACCACGGGTTGGCCGCTGCCCCAGTCTTTGTAGTAGATCTGCGTACCATCTTTTGTAGTAATCGTGCTCATAGTGCCTCCAATAGATCGATATGTGCGTGGGGTAACCTTATTGTCTTTGAAATTAACAACCCTGACAATCACGCAATCGGAGGTTTTTTGTCTACCACGATCGTGGTACTGGCCAATTGAAAAGACATGCAATCCGGTTAATAATCCTCCAAATGAAAATCAATCACACTGGTCCGACCCCTGGGCCAATCGGGTGGCTCCTCCACGGCGTAGTGTGGTTGTTTGTGCTTGTGGCGTGCGGTTGCGCCACTTCAACACAACCGTCCATCACAATAACGACGCTCCCGCCCGCTGAAAAAGGTGGCGGACAGGAATTGGACGTGATTAGCGGGTACGTAACCGGTGCGGGCAGCGGGCAACAGGTGGTTGTCTACGCGCGTAGCGGAGCATGGTACGTGCAACCATTCGTGGAAACACCTCTCACCCAGGTCCTTCCAGACGGAACCTGGAGCAATTCAACTCATCTCGGAACAGAATATGCCGCACTGCTGGTCCAACCGGGTTACGTGCCTCCACCGCTTACTCTGACACTACCAAACGCAGGCGATGGCGTGGTGGCTGTAACGATCGTCGAAGGCCGGCCTCCGTGGTGGCGCACGTGGTGGTTCCGACTAGTACTCGCAGTACTCGGAGCATTTGCATTACTGGCGCTTTATCGCTGGCGCGTACACGAACTACGCACACAACTAACTCTGCGTTTTGAAGAACGTCTCGCAGAACGGACTCGCATCGCACAGGATCTGCACGACACCTTGTTGCAGGGATTCGTGAGTGCTTCGATGCAGTTACACGTCGCTAATGATCATATTGCCGCAGACTCGCCTGCCAAACCTCTCGTCGGCCGTGTTATGCAATTGATGGGACAAGTCATCGAAGAGGGACGCGACGCAGTTAGAGGTCTGCGCTCGACTATTGGCAATGCAGACGATCTCGAGACTGCGTTGTCACGAGCCGGACAGGAGTTTGGTAACGAGAAAGTAAAAGACTGCCGCGTGATCGTTGAAGGTACACCAAGAGAGTTACACCCGATCATTCGCGACGAGGCTTATCGTATTGGCCGAGAAGCGTTGGCGAATTCTTTTCGTCATTCACAAGCGAGTAAAATTGAGATCGAACTTGAATACTCAACTAAACAACTGCGCATCCTCGTTCGTGACGACGGCACCGGAATTGATCCCGAAGTGCTGCAATCAGGCCGAGACGGGCACTGGGGATTGGCGGGTATGCGCGAACGCGCCGAGAGTATCGGTGCGCGTCTGAAAGTCTGGAGTCGAGCCAACGCGGGAACGGAAGTCGAATTACTGATCCCGAGCCAGGTCGCATTTGTAACTAAGCAAAAAGAGAAGAAAGCATCATGAGTGGTAAATCTCCCATCCGTGTTTTTAGTGTCGACGATCATCCATTGTTGCGCGAAGGCATCGCGGCACTCGTTAACAGTCAACCGGACATGGTTCTCATCGCTCAGGGAGCGACCGGCGCCGAAGCCATCCAGCTTTTCAAAGAGCAATTACCCGATGTCACTTTGCTGGACTTGCGACTACCGGACATGAGCGGCATCGACGTGCTGATCGCAATTCGCAGCCAGTTTCCTGACGCTCGCATCATCATGCTCACCACGTTTGAAGGCGACGTCGAGGTTCACCGCGCACTACAAGCAGGTGCGCGCGGTTACTTGCTCAAAAATATGCCGCCAACCGAGCTGCTCGAAGTAATTCGCCAGGTTCACGCCGGCAAGAAACGGATCCCACCCGAGATTGCTTCTCAACTTCTCGAACACATGAGCGACGAAGTTCTCACCGAGCGCGAGATCGAAGTGCTGCGGGAAGTCGCCGATGGAAACCGCAACCGCGAAATCGCCGAACGACTCTTCATCTCAGAAGAAACCGTCAAAGTTCACATCAAGCACATCATGGAGAAACTGGGCGCCTCCGATCGCACCCAGGCCGTCTCAATCGGTCTGCGCCGCGGAATCATCCAACTCTAGCCACAAAAAGGCACATAAATCACAAAAAGAGATTTCTTAAAGGCTGGTGGGGGCTATTTTGACCCCTTAACTGAATATCTGTTTTTGTGCTTTTTGTGCCTTTTTGTGGCTAAATTTCTTTGTGGCATAACTCTTAAGAGGTATCGAAAGTTACCTTTATCGCTGGATTCGACTCCCGTTCAGATCCGGTAGAGTTGAGGCTTCTTCACCAAAGGAGATGGCCTCTGCAAAAGTTATTCTCTGCGTTTCCAGCCGGGTGGCCCGGAGTCGGTTTGTTGCTACTGCGGATGCTGGTTGGCGTTACCTTGATTGCTCAAACCGTAACGCAGGTTAGGTCGTCGGAGCTTTCGGCGTCTGCGTTGGGTATTGCGGCACTTGTTCTTGTCGCCGCTGTCTCTCTTCTACTCGGATTCGTGACCCCAGTCGCGGCAGTCTTGATTGGACTTGTCTCGGTAGCCGTCGCCTTCAACCTCGATATCGTAGTCTTGTCTACAGCGATCGCATTACTCGGTCCGGGCGCATTCTCGATCGACGCACGAATGTTCGGCCGTCGTGAGATCCACATCCCCAACACCACCCGCCCGCAAAAGTCCTGACCAGTTTGTCACAGAAATCGTGGCGCCGGTGTTTTAAAGTTGAGAGTAACAGTTGGAGGCGGAGGGATATGGTTGATTCAACGCGACGAAGTTTTCTCAAGCGCACAGCAATGGGACTGGCGGCTGCAGGCGTCTCTGGTCTGGTGCTACGTTCAAGTGCACAACCGACTCAACAAGTGAATCGCGACGCTGCGGACCGCGTTTTAGTTCAATTGGGATCGCCCTCGCAGGAAATCGCAGCTAAGGCCGACTTGAAGAAAATCACTCCGCAACCTTACGGACCGTTCTACCGGACAGGCGCACCTTTTCGAGGCAAGCTTAGTTTGCCCGGCGAACCCGGCACGACTTTCGTACTTTCCGGCCGCGTGTGGGCCTTCGATACAAAGCGCCCGCTGCCCGGAGCAGTGCTCGACTTCTGGCACGTCGACATGCAGGAGAAGTACTCAAACGGTACCACGGATTTCCGCAATCGCGGGAGATTGATCTCTTCGGAGACTGGTCAATACGAACTCGAAAGCATTCGTCCGATTCCCTACCGGCCCAATCCCACCGGCGCTCCGGACTTCTGGCGCTGTGCACACTTTCATCTCGTCGCGATCGCTCCGGGTTATCAACCACTGGTAACAGAGATTCACTTTCAGGGCGATTTGAAGAAGAACGATCCGATGTACCGGATCGAGAACGCGATCGCAGTCGAAACACACAAGACTTACGAGTCAGCCGTGTTCGACATCGTCCTGGAACGCGGATGAACGCGGATTGATTACGGATTTTTTGACTTCACGACGAAGTTGAACTTTCGCGGGCCGGGATTGTAGGTGCCTTCGACGGCGCCGACTGAGGGGACGCCACGGCGGAAGGTGACTGTAGTCCTGCGAAAAGCGCCGTTCTTGTAGGCAGGCGTCAGGCCGTCGTCTTCATAGAGTTTTGTTGAAGCGTTGCCCGAATCGTCAGGATAGATATTGAACGTGATCGGATCGACAGGCTTTTCGCCGACGTAATTTAGCAATGGTCCAACCGGTATGATCGCGCCCGCACGTACAAACATCGGTACTGTGTCCAGCGGCGCTTCAACATTGATCATGGTTCCGCCGGCATATTTCTTGTTGGTCCAATAATCGTACCAACTGCCCGCCGGTAAGTAGACCAGCCGCCTCGTCACGTCAGGTTTCGTGATCGGAGCGACCAGCAGGTCCTCGCCAATCATGAACTGGTCATCGAGATTGTAAGTGCTCTCGTCGTCCTGATAATTGAGCATTAAGGGTCGAAACAACGGAACGCCCGTGCGATGCGCCTCTTCGAGGGTCGTGTACAGGAATGGCAACAAGGTGTAACGGAGCTTCAGATACTTGCGAATAATGTCTTCGTAATATTTTCCGAAGCGCCACGGCTCCTGATCGTAACCGTCGATCACTTTGTGATTGCGACAAAACGGCGCCAGAAAGCTCACCTGGTACGATCGGACCAATAGCTCACCGTTCCCTCGCCCGATAAAACCACCAACATCACTACCAACAAACGGTTCACCTGATAATCCGAGCGACGTAAACATCGGAATGTTCAGCGCCAGCGACTCCCACGTGCTGTTCGTGTCGCCGGTCCACATCGTTGAGTAGCGCTGAATTCCCGCATAAGCTGCGCGTGTGATGACATAAGGGCGCCGGTCCGGTCGCAAACGCTCGAGCCCTTCGTAAGTGGCGCGCGCCATTAACAAAGCAAATGTGTTGCGATTTTTCGCGTGAGTTGTTTTCTCGCCTTCGTCGTAGCTGACCACGTCCAACTGGTTCTTGCCGGTCTGATCCACGAAGTCAGAAGGCTCATTCATATCGGTCCAAATACCTGCGATGCCGTTGTCGGTGTAA
>DASTVU010000438.1:0-9594 GCA_035758935.1 Pyrinomonadaceae bacterium
GAGGCGAAAGCCTGACCGCCATTGGACGCCAACGCCACGTTGGTACTCGTGCGATAAATCGGTGGCGTTGGGGCCGGCGTCGGTGTTGGAGTAGGAGTTGGGGTTGGAGTGGAATCGTCATCGTCGAGGATCAGCACGTAGGCTGCACTCGGGCTGCCGAGGGTCGCGCCGCCGGTCGGATTCGACAGCATCACGTTGATAGTTTCATTGGGATCATTTACGGAGTCGTTAATGATCGGAATGTTGAAGCTCTTGCTGGTCTCGCCGTTGAGGAAAGTGAGCGTTCCGAATGCGTGTGTGTAATCCTGGCCGGCAACCGCGGTACCATTACTGGTTGAATAGCTAATCGAGACGGTGCCGGTACTCCCGTTGACGCGATTCACCTGGACGGAGGCAACTCCACCCGCTTCCGAACCGATGAACACACCGCCGTCGAACTGCAACGCTCCTGCGCCGGATGGTGGTTGGTCGTTGTCAAAAATTAGCACGTAGCCAGCGCTCGGACTGCCGAGGGTGGCGCCGCCAGTCGGGTTCGAAAGCGTCACGTTAATACTCTCGTTGCTTTCGTACAACGTGTCGTCAGTGATTGGGATATTGAAGGTCTTGCTCGTCTCACCGTTAAGGAAAGTGAGCGTGCCGGAAGTGGCCGTGTAATCCTGGCCACTCACGGCTGTACCGTTACTCGTCGCATAGTTAACGGTGACGGTGCCTGTGCTCCCGTCAACGCGGTTCACCTGGATCGAGGCAAATCCACCGCCTTCAGCGCCGGCGAAAATACCGCCGTCGAATTGCAGTGCTCCGGCGCCCGGAGTTGGACCATCTTCGTCGTCGTCGTAGATCGTAACGGCGGCGGCGCTCGGGTTACCGAGAGTTGCGCCACCGCCTGGGTTCGACAACGTCACGTTGAAGCTTTCTTCGGATTCGCTCGACGTATCGTCAGCGATCGCGATAGTAAAGGTCTTGCTGATCTCACCGTCCGCAAAGAAGAGCGTGCCGGACGTTGCGGTGTAATCCTGGCCACTGACCGCTGTACCATTGCTCGTCGTATAGGTAACTGAAACAGCACCATTGCTTCCCCCGACGCGGTTCACCTGGATCTCTGTATTTCCTCCTTCGCCGCCGATGAACGTGCCCGCATCGAACTGCAAAGCTCCGGGTAGCGTTGTCGCATCGTTGTCGTCGATCGTGACGACGGCAGTGCTGGGGCTTCCGAGAGGGGCGCCGATCGGATTCGATAAGGTCACGTTGATGGTTTCATTGGATTCGATCGCTGTGTCGTTAAGGATCGGGATGGTGATGCTCTTGCTGGTCTCGCCGGCGGCGAAATTGAGCGTGCCGAATACCGGCGTGAAATCCTGACCGCTGGTGGCCGTTCCGGGGCTGGTTGAATAGTTAACCGAGGCTGCACCGGTGCTCCCGTCCTCACGGGTCACCTGGACCACTGCCTGACCGTCGCCCTCGTCGGCGACGAACGCATTGCCATCGAATTCGAGCACACCAGGGCCTGACAACTCCGGCTCAGGCGCCGTCGCTGGGCATTGCCCGCCGTTTAGCCAGTTTATGGTTAGAAGGACATCCTGTTTATATCGTGGTGACGTGAGCGTTCTTTTAGATGCAAGACCGCTGGAATAAAAAGGCAGGTCTTTCTTCACTACCTTTAGTGCATTGTTTTCAAGCCCGACTCTGCTTCCGATCGTCTCCCCACTCGGGTAGTACCAATTGGCTTGGTAACAACCGGTGGGAAGTTGGGTTGCTGTGATACTGGTCTGTTTCAATGGTGGGTCGGTCAGGAACGGCTCTCCTGGGTGGTACGGTTCATATTTTGCTTTCAGCAAAACGCTGCGATGTGTGTAGAAGAAAAATAATTTTTGGTTCGGAGTAGTGCCAATCCGCGGTCTGGACATCGCCGACCAATAACTTTTTGAGCCATAAGCCGGAGGCTTGATCCACGAGGTGCTTTGATTGGTCATCGTTCGCTTCATCCCATTAAGGTTGAGAGTTTTCAAAAACTTACTCAAGTAACCTAATTGGGTTCGCGCGAAAATAGCTTCCGGTTCGTTCCCCTCGTTGTATGAGAATGTAGTACCGGGGAGTTCAGGGTTTCCGTTCCCCCATCTGTAGCTCAAGTGATCGAAGAGGCCTCCGCCGTTCATCAGGAACTCCCACGCTCCCACGCGAGCCGCAGCCGCGGACCAGTCTTTATCTTCCCTCTTAAAGCTCCCAACTTCACCACAGGGGGGATCCCAGCCTCTGAGTCCGTCTGGTTTATCCTCGTTAAATCCCCACAACTTTTTGTTTCTATCCGGGTCGACGTTATAAGTGTTGAATGTTCTCAACAGCTTCATGGCGCCATATCGATGCTCCGTGTCAATCTTGGACCCCGTTGGCCCAACCCTCCCAAGCAGTTGGACATAGTGAGTGGCGATGATGTCGACCTTGGGTTCCTCAGTCATCGCGGTGAGCACTTTGGTCCTGGGTAAGTTTGGGTCGTCATTCGGGTTGGGTGGGTGGCCACCGATACTAGGGGGATCAGTGGTTACATTAACGGCAATGAGATGGCGATTAGCGTCGGTCTCGGCCGCCCATAATGAGTTGGTCATATATCTAAGCCAGGTAATCAGTGGTTGCCCCGCAGCGTCTGCGGCGAAGTCCGGTTCGTTAGAGAGTACCCAGTAAAAATTCTTCCGATCTTTTAATGCCAAAACCGTTCGCTTTATCAACGCAACCTGGATCTGCCTCAGCACTCGATTCGTATTCACGTCGTCGTCTATTGGCTCAGTGTGAAGGCCGGCATTATTTCTATTGAAATTGTCTGCTTTACCGAAGAATTTGCTGTTCGTGAACCCCTTGCCAGTAGTGTTATTTGGCCCAGGAAGGTTATTGTTGGGTCCCCACCATGGGCTCAATCTCGGCTCGCCGTTAACCCACCCTTGCCCGGGATCGAAAAGCTCCACTCCGACCATGATGTTCTTTTCCTCAGCGTACTTAACCACTTCCGTGAGTCTATCGAAGAAGTCTTTGTCGAACGCCTCCACCTCCGGGTGGTCCAGGTTGTCAATAACCCGCTTCAAATCCCATTTGTCTAAGTCATCGTCCCACTGAAAGGGTTGTTCATGGACGTAGGAATCACCTTGACCATTGTGAACCGGGTCCGGTCCCTCTTTGCACAATCTCCCCACGCTATGATTTAGAGCAACCCAGATTTTCATGTGATTCAAACCCGCTTTGTCGAGCAATTCGATGCAAGCATGGAACTTCCGCTTCGGGGTGCCGTCCGGCAGGTTTCCGCCGACCAGATCGTAGGTGCAATTCTCGAAGACTGGATCAAACCGCCCGTTTTTTGCCCTATTCCTGGCGACATGGGGAAGGTAAGAGCCGGAATTGCCAACCAGGGCGATAGTGTTGCCCTTCCAGACGAAATACTTCCCGTCGTTGGATAGCCTGAGGTTTTCTGTCGCGGCTGTTGCAGCGGCGGGAGGATCGTCAACCTGATCAGCAGACGCTGTAGGTGCCTTGTGAGGTTCCACGTGACCGATAACACTTCTTGTTCCACGTAGTAGCGCGAAAGCAGTCAGCAAAAGGGCGATTGCAAGCACAATAATTCTTTTCATGATGGTCCTCATCTCCGGGTGAAAGTGAAGTGACCGCGCAGTGCGCCACGTACAGGGATCGTTAGCGGTTCTGGACCAGGGAGAATCCGGCGCGTTTACTGATCGCTTCGTAGTGATCTAGCGAGGCACTAGGAACCGCCATTCAATATGGACCTTCAATGTGGAGCAATAGGTTTGCGACGAAGCGGCTTGAGTAAGGGACGAGATGCCTTATACGAGTTTGGAAAATCTAACTGCACTATCCGAGCTTTCGTCGGACAGGTGAAGAGGTGAGGTCTTCAGTGAATGCTCAGCAGCCGGTGCGGCACTCCGCCGGCTTGCATTCAGTGAATGGCGTATACGAACCCATCGGTACTGCCAAAATAAACCCCTTTATCAACGACTGGTGAAGACCAGATTGCACCCACGGAGAATACTCGATAAAACGCAAGCACCATGTCCTGGTAATCACCAAAATAACGGGCATAGATCGCCTCGTTGTTCAAACCGCCATCCGGCTTCAGCATCTTCAACGGATCCCGCTTCGATCCTTCAGTTTGAAAATCCCACAACTGCTTACCCGACCTGGCATCAACCGCCAGCAACCGCCCATTCGATACGCCGACGTAGACCATATCGCCGGCAAGCGCAGGTGATGAGAACACGGCGCCTTTGGCGTCCAGCGTGAATTTCAATCGCCCCGTTTTCGCATCAAGCGCGAAGAACCGGTAGCCATCCGACGTTCCGGCGTAGACCACGCCACCACGGATCGCCGGCGTACTATTGACCCACCCTTTATTCGTTGGATAGTCCCAACGTTTACGACCCGTCGCGGCATCGACTGCATAGAGATGTCCATCTCGACAACCAACATAAACAGTTCCGTCGGCGATCGCCGGAGAAGATTGAAAGCCCTGTTGATTACGGATGTATGTATCTTCACCGGTTTTGAACCGCCATTTCTCCTGGCCTGTCTCCGCGTCAAGCGCGTAAAGATAGCTATCCCAACTGCCGATGTAGACGGTGTTGTTCGCAATTGCCGGCGAGGCATGGACGATGTCACCGGTCGCAAACTTCCATTGCAGAATTCCAGTGACAGCATCTACACAGTAAACATTTCCGTCGCCGCTGCCGATATAAACCCGTCCGTTGGAGACCGCTGGCGAGGATGTGTAGATGTCCCATGAATCAGGAATCGTTTGGAAGCCGGACGGATATCCGTGCAGCCGTTTGCCTTCGAACCGTCGCTCATACTCGAATACAAAGGTCCATTTCAGCGTGCCCGTTGCGGCATCGAGCGCGTAGAGAATTCCATCGAAGCCGCCAAAATATACGAGACCATTAGCGATCGTTGGTGTTGAAGTAACCTGTCGCGAGGCGAATGTCTTGAACTTCCATTTCTGCTTTCCAGTTTCCTGCTCTAGTGCGTATAGATTTCCGTCAGTACTGCCGATGTAGACCACACCATTTGCAATTGCAGGAGAGCCAATGATTGGTCCGTCAGTTTTGAACGTCCACTTTGTTCCAGTTAGTTGCTGCGGCCCGGCCGTCGGGTAAACTCCGGTGCGAGCTGCATCACCGTGAAAAGTTGCCTGGGCCATCGTAGTGGGAGCGGTTAGTAACAACAGAACTAATATTCGGATCATTGTGATTGTCCTCGTAGTCTCTTCAAAAAATTGCTTGTGAATTCAGAAAACGCGATTTGAATTCAGAAATGTGTAAGCGAATTCAAAATTGCGGACCAG
This sequence comes from Pyrinomonadaceae bacterium, assembly GCA_035758935.1. Classification (GTDB taxonomy): domain Bacteria; phylum Acidobacteriota; class Blastocatellia; order Pyrinomonadales; family Pyrinomonadaceae; genus PSRF01. Next base: position 5,336 of record DASTVU010000438.1, read on the forward strand.
CTTGTGGAGTTCTGCTTTAGTCGAGAATAGTACGGCAGTGTTTTTGAGATGGTTTCATCAAAGAGTTCGCACTTGAATGCGGATAGGACGAGGCGCCGACTTCAGTGAATGCTCAGCAGCGCGTTGTTACTTGCCAACCCTCGCACCGTGATTTGCACGTTGACGTCTCCTACATGCGCTAGTGCGTCAGGCAGGCGGACGACGATCTGGGTCATCCAGGGATAACCGGGTGTGCGGCCTACCCATTCAACTGGCAACTCATGACTATTGTGTTGGGCATCCTCGGCTTTGACTGTGATCGCCGAAATGTTCTCGTCGGCCGGTGCGATGTTTGTGGCAAACAGCGCGATACGCGTGCGAGCGTCGCTGCTGAAGTTGAAGTCGTTAAAAGGGGAGAATGGACCAGCTAATAAATTCACTGACTCGAGCGCCACGGCATGCTGCTGGGTTCCATGCGTGAGAAGAGTGAGGGGCGCTGTAATCAGCACCTCAGCGAGCACAATCTCGTGCTCGTTCTTCTTAGCAATGCCCACCAGAACTCGCCCACTCGGATCTTCGCGGATGAACGTGACGTCCAACGAAGGAGACTCAGGCGGATTAATCTGTTGCGAAATGTCAGTCCACGTATCTCCGTGGTCGAAGGAATACGCGAGATACCCGACGAGCCCGGAACCTTTATCGAAACCACCGGCGATGAACAAGTCTCTGTACCTTCCGGGGTCCAGGAGTTCATGTATGTACGGGTACTTGCCTCCGCCCAGCGGGGAATAGCTAATCTTGTACTGGTATGTTTCACCTAAATCATTGCTTCTCAACAGTCCTCCTTCAACGCCAGTTATTGCAAACGATGTGTTTGGTGAGTGCCGAATAAACTGGACATTGCGGTTCGACAGTTCCTTTAATCCCATTACCTCGCGAGGAAAGCCACCGTCAGCCCAACCGAGCATATCCTCTCGCAACGTGCCGACTCGCAGATATGCAAAATCGAGCGGGCACTCACCCCCCATTAATACTTTCCTGCCGATGATTTCGACGGCTACATCAGAGCATGAGGCTGGCTCCGAGAAACCCATCAGAACTTTCCAACTCTTTCCTTCATCATTCGAAACGTAAAAATTGTTGCCGCCCCCACTCGTAATAAAGATGAGATTGTTTCTAAACAACGCTTGCGAGACGTGCATGTACTGGCAGAACTCGCCCTCAAGACACCACTTTAAGCCTTCGTCGAGAGGAATGAACGTTTGACCGTGATCGGTAGACTTCAGGAACGAATGTGCTTCCAACGTATTTGATCTAGGGTCTCCTCCTACTTTCAGCACATACAACACGTTCTGATGGACATATAGATTCAGGATTAAGTAGTTCGCGAAGCCGAGAAAAGTTATTTCCGACTCGGGCGTTATGATCCGTGAAGTGCGGAAGAGTCCGTCAGGCGTGGCGAGATAGGCAAACTGATCATCAAAAGCTATTTTTGCAATTCGGCCGGTGAATGGCTCGTTTTTATATGAGACTACTTGAATCGTTTTCAGACCGGTTATTTGACCGTTGAAGTTCGTCAACGCAAATCGATCTTGAGTCGACTGTGCCAGGCACTGTGATATCGTGACAGAAGAGACGCTGAATAGCGCGAGTATGAACGCAAATGTGCGAACGCATTGAAAAGGCATGATTCGCCACCCGCCTGAGGTATCGGACCCCACATTATAACAAATAAGATGTACCATTAAGGAACCAAAAGGGCACTCGGGTAGTGTCTTAGTTTGAGTTCTTCTCTGTGAAAGCTCGGTGTCCTCTGTGTCTCTGTGGTTGTTGTATCGCCGGTTTCTATAACCACGGAGACACAGAGGACACAGAGGCTGCACAGAGAAATCCAAATTAAGACACCACCGGAACTCGAATAGAAAATGAAAGCTATCAGGGCGCTGCTCTTTCTTATCATTCCGATCACTGTGGTGGCTCATCCAGGTGGCGGACTTATCGCTCTGGATCTAAACACGGTGATCTTCGGCGATTCGATGTACAACGCTGTCTGGCGGCTGGAGAAGGGAAGGAAGCCACAGGCGTTAGTGAAGAACCTTCATGCGCATTGGACCACGCGCGGCCTGGACGGTCACGTCTACTCCGAGTCATTTCAGGAGATGGGTGGTGCGCTTTTTCGCATCCCTCTCGACGGTGGCAAGCACGTCAAGGTTGCCGAGGAGTCGGATATTGAAGCCTTAGTCTTCGCGGTTGGCAAACGAGGTGAACTCATCTTTCATAAGGCCGGACAGCTTATGGAGCGGTCTGCCGACGGAACCACGAAACCCTTCAGAGGCGTAGGGAAAGTCGCGAAGGGTGAACCACCTTTGCAGCAGGTAATCTCCTATCATTGGGCGGACGATGAAACGCTCTACCTCTCAGATCACAATTACCTCCGGCGCGTCGGGAAAGATGGCGTGGTACGTTTAGTCGCCCGAGTCGACGGCAATCTGATTCAACCAAAGATTTGGAACTCAACTGGAGCGCCTCGCATTTGGAGTATTGCGACCAACGCACGCAAACAGATCTATACGGCACTTCCTGATATTGGTCAGGTTGTTCGCATCGATCCTGACGGTTCGCAGCACGTCATCGACCGGAGCGCCGCCGGTTGGCGTGTGACCGCGGTGGCGACGTTCGGCGATTCTGTCTTCATGCTTGAGAGTAGCGACTCGACCAACGCGGGTCAGCGAGTACGAGTGCTTCGCGGCTCCGGGACGGTCGAGTTGCTGGGCCAAGTCGAACCATGAGTTCACCGCGCAGAAGCTTTGCCTCAAAAGTCACTGTTGGACAGGGTCAGTACCGTAACGCGGTAGCGTCGGGTCGACGTTATGCTTCAATGATCGAGGAAAATTGTATTCACCCGACGCTACCGCGTTGCGGTACTGACCTCATCCAAGCAGGGTCCTGACTTGAGGCAAAGCCCAGCGCAGAACAAAATTAAAAAACCGATGTGATGTTCTTCAGTTATCGACCACTTCAAAACGAAAGGGGATAACGGCGGTTCAGTAATGCCGGCCCCAAATTTTTGAATCGATAAGGAGATCATCATGAAACGTTTTTTCACTATTAAAAGCCTGATTCTCGTTTTTGCCCTCCTTTTGGCAACTATTCCAGCGGGCGCAACTGATCGTCCGTACTCCGCCAGTGGAAATGGCGTTGCAGCATTTATCACCGATGAGACCGGCAATGTCGTCGGCGCAAACCTTACATTGTCGGGTCGCGGGACTCACCTCGGAATGTTCAGCGGTACCGGCAAGATTCAATTCATACCTGACGCCAACGACCCGAACATCTCGCATCCAGCCGGCGAAGTTACGTATATAGCCGCCAACGGCGATCGGCTTCCGACAGTTATCGAGAATGGTTCGATGGACCTTCGAACCGGAATCGCCACCGGAGACATGGTATTCCAAAGCGGCACTGGCCGTTTTGAAGGAGTAAGTGGAAAAGCTGCAATCGTCGTCGAGCAAGACTTCGTCACGGGCGCGTACACGTTCACCATGGTTGGAAACATCAATTACTAATTCAGTCTGACCAATACACTGATTTTTCAAGTAGGGCTGGTGGCAACACCAGCCCTTTTGCTTTAGACTTCCAAATTAAAGATTACGTGTTAACACACCTTCGGTTTCGTGCGTCTGAATAACAATCACTTTGTTTGCCCGAGTGTCTTTCGGTGACAGTACTTCCCAATGAAGAGAAGGATGAACTCTATGAGTAGAAAAAACTTCTTATTCGTTTTTACTGTGATTGCGTTTCTTTCAAGTGCGACCTGGGCTCAGGTTCCCGATAAAGCGAAGGTTGTAGCGGGTGCTGAGCGAGCGTTCGAGAAGGTTACCAAGGCGTACGTGGCACCGGCGCCGGGCTGTGCCGCCGCTGTGTCACTCAATGGAGAGGTGGTGTTCGAAAAGGCATTCGGACTTGCTGATCTGGAACATAACGTTCCGAACACGGCTCAAACCATTTTTGAGTCAGGCTCAGTCGCGAAGCAGTTCACGGCGGCAGCGATCGTACTGCTGCAGCAGGATGGAAAACTTAGTCTCGACGATCCCGTTAAGAAATATGTTCCCGAACTACCCGATTACGGCGCACCGCTGACGATCAGGCATCTGTTGAATCACACTTCCGGTCTTCGCGACTGGGGCGCAGTCTTGAGTCTAACGGGCGCGGGCCGGGGCGAGCGGGTCATCTCTCAAGATCTCGCACTCGACGTTATTGTTCATCAACGCGCACTCGAC
>DASTVU010000439.1:0-9684 GCA_035758935.1 Pyrinomonadaceae bacterium
GAGTGAGCGTTTCTCAGCGACTCCAACTGAAGCGTGAAGGAGGGAACCAATGACCACCAGGACCACCAGTCGCATCCTCGCGTTTTGTATTTCGTTTTTATTTCTCGCGACCCTCGCAATCAACACCGCATTTGCACAGGTACCAGATCCCGGAACTCCGGGCTCCTTGGCTGTGACGCGCGAAGAATACAACTTCGGCGACACTGCATTTCAACCGACTAATTTTCCAGGACCGGTGGAGTTGCGGGCGTCCATCCATTATCCAACTGCTTTGGCTGGCCCATATCCCGTGATCGTGTTGCTGCACGGTCGCCACGCCACGTGCTTCAAAGGTGGGAGCCAATTGCTACAGTGGCCATGCACCACAAACGGAAGCCAGCCTATTCCCAGTTTTCAGGGATACGATTACGTTGCTGAAGCTCTCGCGAGTAATGGGTATGTAGTTGTTTCTGTGAGCGCAAACGGAGTCAACGCCGTAGACAATTTCGTCTTCGATCTCGGTGCACTCGCGCGAGCTGAGTTGATGCAGAAACATCTCGACATCCTGAACGGCTTTAACACCACTGGCGGCACGCCCTTCGGAACCAAGTTTGTCGGCAAATTCGATTTGACTCGTGTGGGAACGATGGGCCATTCGCGTGGTGGTGAGGGAGTGGTGCGTCACTATGTATTGAACAATTCACTGGGCGCACCATACGGCATCAAAGCTGTGTTCCCGCTTGCGCCCGTCGACTTCAATCGTTTCGTCGTGAACAATGCCGCGCTCAACGTGCTGTTGCCGTACTGCGACGGCGACGTAGCCGATTTGCAGGGCGTGCACTTCTACGACGATGCGCGTTACAACGTCCCCGGCGACAACGCTCCGAAGCATTACCAGCTCGTGATGGGAGCCAATCACAATTTCTACAACACGATCTGGACACCTTCGTCGAGTTCATTCCCGGGAGCAGCAAACGACTGGCTCGCGTTTGTCCCGGGTGGTCACTCCGATTCGCAGTGCGGCAGCGTGCCCGGCAACAAGCGGTTGACGGAAGCGCAGCAACGTGGCACCGGGCTGGCCTATATGAGCGCATTCTTCCGGGCTTACGTTGGCGGTGAAACACAGTTCATTCCGATTCTGACGGGTGATGCTCCGCCGCCCGCTTCAGCTCAGACGAACGATCTGTTTGTCTCATATCACGCGCCGGCAAATCGGCGACTTGATGTAAACAGGTTGCTGAACGACACCAATCTCACGCTCAACACACTAGGTGGGGCTGTGACGCAAACCGCACTTACACCGTACGAATTGTGTGGTGGTGAGGCGCCGCAACCGCAGCGTTGTATACCTGAAGCCTTTAATGCGCAACAACCGCATACGACACCGAGCGCGCGGTCGCCGTTGCGTGGCTTGAGTCAACTCAAGACCGGTTGGAATGACCTCACCGGGAATTACCGAAACAATGTACCGGCGGCATTGGGCAATGTTTCCGGATTCCAGGCGATTCAGTTTCGCGTCAGCGTGAACTTTGCCGACGTTCGCAACCTTGCAGATCTGGCGCAGGACTTCCGCGTAGTTTTGACGGATGCGTCGGGCGCTTCTTCTTCAGTGCGCGTCAGCGATGTTTCGGGTGCGTTGTACTTTCCGCCAGGCGAAGTTGGACCAGTGCCAAAGGTTGTGTTGAATACGGTGCGTGTGCCGCTGAGCGCATTCGGGGGAGTTAACCTGAATGCGGTCAGATCGGTGCAGCTCACTTTCAACGAACGACTTCAAGGGGGAGTTTTAATCACTGACGTTGCGTTCGCATCAGCTCCGTAATCACAAACTATCAGCCACAGATATTCTCCTTGGAGTGCGCCAACTTGTTGGCGCTTTGGAATACCAAAGCGGTACCAGGGTACCGCACTCCAAGGCGTGACTGTAGCTGATATAATCCCCGCAAATGCGATACAGCGAACGGAAACCACAACCCCCACTCGGTAGTTTTGTGGAATGTTTCTGGACGCTGGAAAGCGATGTGCCGTCAACGCAGCCGGAGCGGATTCTTCCGGATGGCTGTGTGGAGTTGATTCTTAACTTCGGGGCACAGTTCTCACAACACGACGACAATAAGCGACGGTTGCACCCGCGGAGTTTTCTTGTCGGTCAGATGACTGGCCCGATTCTCATCTCACCCACAGGGCCGGTACAGTTACTCGGCATTCGTTTTCATCCTGGTGGCACGTTGCCTTTTCTGCGTCTGCCGCTACACGAGATTACCGACCAGGTTGTGGATCTCGGAGGACTTTCGAGCAAACTCGAGCGCGAGTTGCTCGGCATCACTTCTCAATCACCGTTGTTAACGAAAAAGGTCACTGCCGTTGAAAGGTTTCTTACCAGTCAACTCTTAAGCACAAAAGAAAATTCATGGCTGATGATGCTTGCGGCGAGAATTGTTGACTCTGGCGGAGTGGTCTCTGTCGATCAACTGGCGAGCGATGCCGGTATCAGCAGCCGGCAGTTGGAGCGACGATTCCTGCGCGAGATTGGACTCGGACCAAAACTGCTCGGGCGTATTATTCGATTTCAGCAGGTCTTCCGTGCCGTGGAGCAGTGCAACTCCGCCTGGGCCGAGGTCGCGATCGAATGTGGCTATTACGATCAGGCGCATTTGATACGCGACTTCAATCAGTTTGCACGACAAACACCCGCGGTGTTGTTCTCAAATCAGAGTGCGTTTACGGAATGGTTCACACGCAAGGCACGGAAGTCGGATTTTTACAATACGAGTTTCTGAACTCGAAGTAGGATCACTCCTTAACAGGAGACTACAAAAATGCTCATCGCGCTGATATTACTTTTAGTGACCAGCACCACTCCCACACTCGCCGACATCTCGTGGATTTCCGGTGACTGGCAAACCGCCTCCGGTGGACGAGCCCAGATCGAGGAACATTGGACGCAAGTGGCAGGCGCCACGATGATGGGAATGAGTCGCACGGTTGCGGGCGAGAAGACAGTCGAGTTTGAGTACCTGCGCATCGAGCAACGCGCTGACGGAATCTATTACGTGGCGCATCCCAAAGCCCGTTGCCCCGGCACTGATTTCAAACTAACCCGCGCCTCCGCCACAGAAGCTGTCTTCGAAAACCCGCAACATGATTTCCCGAAAAGGATCATCTACCGGAAGACTGCTGACGACGCGCTAACAGCAAGCATCGATGGCGGTGAGGGCACGAAAGCAATGTCATTCGCCTTCAAGCGAATGAAATAAAATCCGTGTTAGCCGTGGCTAAACACCCAGAATTGCCTTCGCGATCGTGAAGTAAATAATCAACCCCGTCGCATCAACCAGAGTTGTGATCAGTGGCGCTGAGAGAACCGCCGGATCGACACCAAAGCGCTGTGCGGCAATCGGAATCAGCGCGCCCACAGTCGTGGACCACACGCAGATCGCAAACATCGTCACCGAAACGGTGAGCGCAAGCGCCATCGGCGCCTGCCAGAGTAGCGCTTGCCCAAACGCGATCGGCGCCACCATCAAACCGACCAGCATCCCCGTCGTCGCCTCACGCATCGTGACGCGCCACGCATGACGTACACCAACCTCGCCCAGCGCCAGGCTGCGAATGACAGTCATCACTGTCTGCGCACCAGCATTACCACCCGTGCCAATCAACAGTGGAATAAAAAACGCGAGCGCAACGACCGCCGCCAACTCATTCTCAAACCGATGTAACACGGCACTCGTCAGTGTGCCCGCCACAAACAGCAGCAACAGCCAGCCAATCCGTTTTCGCACCACACGCGAAATCGGATTATCAAAATACGGCTTGTCCATCGCGCCAGGCTCGACCGCCGCCATCCGCAACAAGTCTTCGGTTTGCTCTTCAATCAGAACGTCGATCACGTCGTCCACAGTTACGAAGCCGACAACGCTGCCGTCCTGTTCCACAACCGGAACAGCCAGCAAGTTGTACTTTCCGATCTTCTGCGCCACCACTTCCTGATCGTCGAGCACATTCACCGTAACTGGTTTGCGACGAGACACTTTGAGCAACGGTCGATCGAGCTCAGCCATGACAAGGTCACGCAACGAGACGGCGCCGAGCAGTCGATCCGTTTCCGGATCCATGATGTAGCACGCGTATATCGATTCCTTCTCTCGAGCGACAGAACGAATATGTTTGAGAGCCTCACCGACGGTCATCTTCGGATCGAGTCGCACAAACTCCGTCGTCATGATGCCGCCCGCCGTGTGATCCGGATACTGCAGGAGATCTTCGAGCTCTGCGCGCACTTCGGGACTGAACTTCGGCATCAGGCGATGCCGTTCGTGAAGTCCCATTTTCTGAATGATGTCGGTGCGCTCGTCAGCAGAGAGACCTTCGAGGATGGCAGCTACGCGCGAGGGTTCGAGTTGTTCGAGAATGGCGGCGCGGCGCCGCATCGTTGGCTGGTCGCAAAGCTCGATGCAGCGCTGGAGAGGCAGCATCGAAACAACCGCGGCGGCTTCGGCAAGATTGAGTTGATTCAGTAACTCGGCCAGGTCTTCAGGTGGCAGGTCCGAGACTTCGGAACCAATACCGACGAAGCTTTCATCCAGCCGAAGCTGAATGCGTTCCAGTAGGTGCTGCAGATCCTTTGAGGTCGGCATTTTAAAATAGGCCACGGATTTACACGGATTTCCACTGATCCGCGTTAATCCGTGTAAATCTGTGGCTAAAATCTCTTTGGTTAGACTTGAGCGCTGATCGTTTCTTCCGAACTCGGATTCAACTCAGCTTGCGCTGCCGCGAGCCGGGCGACCGGAACTCTGAACGGCGAGCAGCTCACGTAGTCGAGACCGATCTCGTTACAAAACGCGATCGACTGTGGATCACCGCCGTGTTCGCCGCAAATACCCACTTTCAATTCCGGCTTCACGCTGCGTCCACGCTCAGCTCCCATACGTACGAGTTGGCCCACGCCATCGCGATCGAGCACCTGGAACGGATCGTCGCGAACAATCTTTCGTTCGATGTAATTCGGCAGAAACCGACTCGAGTCGTCACGGCTTAGACCAAAAGTTGTTTGCGTGAGGTCGTTGGTACCGAACGAGAAAAACTGCGCATGCTTCGCGATCCGATCAGCCATCAAAGCCGCGCGCGGCAACTCGATCATCGTGCCAACCATGTAGTCGATGGTCATGCCATGTTCACCCATCACCTGTCGTGCGACTTCATGAATGAGCTCCGCCTGCTGTCGCAGTTCTTCACTGAGCGACACGAGCGGTACCATGATCTCAAGTTCGACTTTCTTACGTTCACCCTGCACTTCGCAGGCAGCCTCGAATATCGCGCGACACTGCATTCGCGTGACTTCGGGAAACAGCAGACCAAGACGACAACCACGAAAGCCGAGCATCGGATTTGCTTCGCGAATACGGTTGACCTGACGCAACAGTGCTCGCTTGTGATCGATCTCGTCCAGCGTATGGTCCATATCGATCAGCGATCCGGCTTCCTTCAGTTTCATTTTCAGCTCGGCCAGCTCGCTGCCCAGTTCTTCGGCATTCGGCAGAAACTCGTGCAACGGCGGATCGAGTAAACGGATCGTGACGGGTAGTCCGGTCATCTCGCGGAAAATGCCGATGAAGTCACTACGCTGGAGCGGTAACAACTTTTCGAGTGCCTTCTCGCGCGCGCCAACGCCCTCGGAAAGAATCATCTCGCGCATTGCTGCCAGTCGTTTGTCACCGAAGAACATGTGCTCCGTACGACAGAGTCCGATTCCTTCAGCCCCAAACTGTCGCGCGGTCTTTGCGTCGAGCGGAGTATCTGCATTTGCTCTGACGCGTAGCCGTCGGAACTGATCGGCCCACTTCATGAGTTTGTAAAAATCGCTTCCGAGGGTGGGCTGAATCGTCGGCACCTGACCCAGAAACACGCGGCCGGTGGAGCCATCGACCGTGATCCACTCGCCCTTGGTAACAACAGTGCCTTCAACAGTAAACTGCTGTTGGCTGTAGTCGATATTCAACGCCTGTGCGCCGCTGACGCAGGTCTTGCCCATGCCGCGCGCCACCACTGCTGCGTGACTCGTCATGCCGCCGCGTGCAGTGACAATCGCCTGTGCCGCAACCATGCCGTGAAAATCGTCAGGACTGGTTTCCTGTCTCACGAGTACTACTTGTTTGCCTTCACGCGCCATCTCTTCGGCTTCGTCAGGACTGAAAACAACCTGACCCTGTGCCGCGCCGGGGCTCGCCGGCAGACCCGTGGCCAGCACAGTCGCATTCGTTTTTGGATCGACAGTCGGGTGGAGTAGCTGATCGAGTTGTTCCGGAGTGACACGTTTGACCGCAGTCGCTTTGTCGATCACGTTTTCGTCGACCATTTCAACTGCAATACGAACTGCGGCCGCGCCACTGCGTTTGCCCGTGCGTGTTTGCAGCATCCAGAGTTTGCGACGCTCGATCGTGAACTCGCAGTCCTGCATGTCGCGGTAGTGTTTTTCGAGCAGCTCGGCGATGGAAGCAAACTGATCGTAAACTTCGGGCAATTCTTTTCTTAGTTGATTGATTGGGTTGGGAGTGCGAATACCGGCGACAACGTCTTCACCCTGCGCATTCAAAAGATACTCGCCGTAGAGCTCTTTCTTTCCTGTCGATGGATTGCGTGTGAAAGCGACACCGGTGCCACTGCCGGCGCCCATGTTTCCAAAAACCATCGCCTGCACGTTCACTGCCGTGCCGAGTGAATCGGGAATGCGATTGACGCGTCGATAGTCGATCGCGCGACGGCCCATCCAGGAGTTGAACACCGCTGCAATTGCCACGCGCAATTGTTCGTAAGGATCTTCGGGAATCGCAGACCGCTCAGTCAGAATGATCTGCTTTTCCGCCGCGATGATGTCGCGCAGGTGATCTGATTGGAGGTCCGTGTCGCGTCCACCTTGTGTCTGCGCTTTGTAACGATCGAGCACTCGCTCAAACTTCTCATGGGCCACGCCCATGACGATCTCACCAAACAACCCCGCAAACCGCCGGTACGCATCGAGAGCGAAACGCAGATCGCCGGTTTGTTCCGCCAAACCCTGCACCGTCTCTTCGTTCAAACCGAGGTTCAGCACCGTATCCATCATGCCCGGCATCGAGAACGCCGCGCCGGAACGAACCGACACCAGCAGCGGATTCTTTGGATCGCCAAAACGCTTGCCGACCTTCTCTTCGATCTTTTTCAAGCCTTCCTGGACCTGTTCCCACATGCCGTCAGGAAAGTTTTTGTCGTTGTCGAAGAATGCGTTGCAGGCTTCGGTCGTGACCACGAGTCCGGGTGGCACGGGCAGTCCGGCGCGCGTCATTTCACACAGGCCAGCGCCTTTGCCGCCGAGTAGTGCTTTGTCGTCGCCGGGGCCTTCTTCAAAGAGATAGACCCATTTATGCGTCGTGGTTTCAGTTGTTTGTGGGGTTTCTTCGGTAACTGTGCTCATGTGTTGAAAATTATCGCATTTCACTCACATATGGAAGTCACCAGTGTAATCCGTCGTAAATGGGGCTAAACTTAGGGCGCTATGGCCAAAGTAATTGATCTGAACGTGAACGGGACGAAACTGCGCGTTGACGTCGATTCGCAAACGCCACTGCTATCGGTTCTGCGGGATCATCTGAATTTGACCGGGACGAAATATGGATGTGGCGAGGCAAAATGCGGTGCATGTAGTGTGCTCATCGATGGCGTCGTGATGCGTTCGTGCGTGACGCCGGTCGCACGCGTCAGCGGCAAGCAGATAACCACGATTGAGGGCATGGAAAAGGATGGGAAACTGCATCCGCTGCAGGAAGCCTTCCTCAAAGCCGACGCATTGCAGTGCGGCTACTGCACCTCAGGCATGATCATCACCGCTGCGAGTCTCCTGAATAAGAACCCGAAGCCATCGCGCGAAGAGATCGTCAAACACATGGACGCCAACATCTGCCGTTGCGGTACGTATCCGCGCATCGTCAATGCGATCGAAATTGCAGCGGGGACGAGGAAGGAGGTGGCCGAATGAGTGGCGACGATCTTGAGCGCGAGCTCGAAGTAGAGCGGTACGAACTCTTTGCCGGACCCAGTTACAACTTTGACTTCAATCGGCGCCAGTTTCTCAAAGCGTTCAGCGGTGGCATCGCGCTGATCGTGCCGGTGTCGAATATTGTCGCGCGCGCTGTACAACAAGAACAAGGTGAATCTGGTGGCGGTCGCGGCAATCAGCGCGTTCCAAATGATATCGGTGCGTGGATCCACATCGATGAGAGCGGAACAGTTTCAGTCTTCACTGGCAAGGTTGAGTTGGGCCAGAACATCCGCACGTCTCTCACCCAGGCAGTTGCTGAAGAATTACATATCCCGTTGAGCGTTGTCCGCGTAGTAATGGCCGACACGGATCTGACTCCGTTTGATATGGGCACATTCGGCAGTCTCACAACACCTCGGATGGCCCCGCAGTTACGAAAAGCAGCCGCAGCCGCACGCGAAACGTTGATCGCGCTCGCCGCGGAACAGTGGAAGGTTGAGCCTGGAACAGTTCGAATCGAGAATGCGCGGTTCGTCAATCACGATGCGTCGAAATCTCTGACGCTTGCCGAGGTCGCAAAAGGTCAGAAACTCGTCAAGACAATTCCTCCGGACGTTGCTATCACGCCAGTGAGCAATTGGACGGTTGCTGGAACGTCTGTTCCCAAGGTCAACGGTCGCGATTTCGTCACCGGAAAACATCAATACACGACCGACTTAAAGCGCGAGGGTATGTTATACGGTCGCGTAGTTAGACCATCGGCACTCGAAGCAAAACTAGTTTCAAGTGATACGAAAGCGGCACAGGCAATTCCGGGTGTCGTAGTTGTTCGCGACGGCGACTTCATCGGTGTCGCGGCGCCGGATCAGCAAACTGCGATGCGCGCGGAGAAGGCGATTGCGGTTCACTGGCAAGCTCCCGGACAACCGGGCAACGACGTGTTGTTTGATTACCTGAAGAAGAACGCGGCCGGCAATCGCGTGACTGGTCGACCGGTCGGCTCGGTTGCTGATGGCATGAAAGCCGCGGACAAGCAACACTCGGCAAACTACACGATTGCTTATATTGCACACGCGCCACTCGAGCCGCGTGCCGCAGTTGCCGAATGGACCGACGGCAAACTGACGGTGTGGACCGGCACGCAGCGTCCTTTCGGTGTTAGATCAGAATTGGCGGAAGCGTTTCACATCCCGGAAGAGAAGGTGCGTGTGATCGTTCCCGACACGGGCTCGGGATACGGCGGGAAGCACACGGGCGAATGTGCGATCGAGGCCGCGCGGCTTGCCCGTGCGAGCGGAAAACCGGTGAAGCTCGTCTGGACCCGTGAAGAGGAGTTTCAATGGGCGTATTTCCGTCCCGCGGGTGTGATTGAAGTCACGTCGGGTGTGAAGAACGATGGCACTGTCACGGCTTGGGAGTTTCACAACTACAACTCCGGAGCTTCAGCGATTCAGGTCAAGTACGACTTTCCGAATCAAAACATTCAGTTTCACAATACAAAGTCGCCGCTGCGACAGGGTTCGTATCGGGGGCTAGCGGCGACGGCAAACCACTTTGCGCGTGAAGTTCACATGGACGAGTTGGCCCAGCTCGTAAAAATGGACGAGGTGGCGTTTCGTTTGAAGAACATCAAGGATGAGCGGTTGAAGGCTGTGTTGGAGGCGGCGGCAAGCAAGTTTGGTTGGGAG
>DASTVU010000440.1:0-3296 GCA_035758935.1 Pyrinomonadaceae bacterium
TGGAGCCGCCAATTGTTGCGCCTGAAAGTGTTTCGCGCACCGCATGGACTCCTGAAGACGCCCTGGTCGAAATCATTCGCGGACGACTCGAAGGATCGGGACCAGTGACTGTCCAGCAGTTGATCGACTCTTCCGGTCTCAACAAGTTGGATATCGAAACTTCTTTGCTGAAACTCGAAGCAGAAGGTTTTGTGATTCGTGGGAAGTTCACACCTGGCTCAACTGAGACTGAGTGGAGCGCACGGCGCCTGCTCGCTCGCATTCACAGTTACACCTTGAACCGGTTGCGACAGGAGATTGAACCTGTTGCCACCAGTGACTTCATCCGGTTTCTCCTTGCCTGGCAGAAGGTTGCGCCGGATCATCAAATGGAAGGTCCGGAAAGTCTCAAAGCGATCATCGAGCAGTTGGAAGGTGTTGAAGCACCGGCAGCAGCGTGGGAAGGCGAACTGCTACCCGCGCGCATGGTTGAATACGATCCCGCGTGGCTCGATGCTTTGTGTTTGTCCGGTGAAGTGGTTTGGGCGCGGCTCACTCCACTCGCGCGTTCCGCGGCCGTCGAGAATGGAGAAAGATCACGCGGATCCGGTCCGGTTCGAAATACTCCAATCGCACTTCTGCGACGAAAGAATTTTGCACTCTGGAGTTCTGTGTTTCCACAACCGGCGCCGGCGAGCATCACAGAGTTTTCAACCACCACACAGACCGTCTACGACTATCTGATGACGCGTGGTGCTTCGTTCTTCACTGACATCGTTGAGAACACGAAGTTGTTGCGCAGTCAGGTTGAGGAAGCACTCGCCGATCTCGTTGCGAACGGCATTGTCGTCTCTGACAGCTTCGCAGGACTGCGCGCTTTGTTAACGCCGGGAAGTCGTAAGACGCAGGCGGCGGCGCGCCGGAAGCACCGTCAGCCGGTTTACGAGATGTCGAGTGCTGGTCGCTGGTCGATTCTCCAACGCAACACCGCGCCAAACTCGAATGACCAAACCCTGACTGAAGAAGTAGCCTGGGCGCTTCTCAAACGCTACGGTGTAGTTTTCAAACGTCTACTGGAGCGAGAAGGCATCGCGTTGCCGTGGCGAGTCTTGCTGCGCTTCTATCACCGTCTCGAGGCACGCGGTGATATTCGGGGTGGTCGCTTCGTTGCTGGCATCTCGGGTGAACAGTTTGCCCTTCCGGAAGCGATTGGAATGTTACGTGCGATTCGTCGCGCCGGTCCGCAGGAGAGTTTGATTTCGGTAAGTGCAGCCGATCCTTTGAACCTCGTCGGCATCATCGTTCCCGGCAGTCGAATTACGGCGCACACCAGCAACAGAATTCTCTACCAGGATGGTGCTCCTATCGCTTCCTTCGAATCCGGAGAAACACACTTTCTCGTGGAACTGAGCCGCACTATGGAATGGAAAGCTAAGGCAGCCCTGATGCGCAAAGCGACCCGGCCCGAGCTCCGTTCCTATCTGCAACGCCCCGCCTAAATCGCCACAAAAAGGCACAAAAGCACAAAAAACTGGAATCAGAGGGTAATTGGGAGTTGTTTTAGGTTGGACAGGCGTTAATCCAAGTTCAACAAGGTATCTATGAAAGCATTAGCCCAAACAAATCAAATCCTCTCGATTACGTTACCGTTCACCAAACGTCGCACGCTGAAATATTCGCTGGTGAAACCGCGAACCTCAGTGCCTTCTACCGACGAGTTTATGCGCGTCAACAACGCGACCGTTCGCGAAGGCAGATCTCATCGCGTGTGGCCGCCCGAAGTTCTGCGCGCATTTCACACCGCTGAAATCGTCACCGAACTCCAAACTCAACACTACGTGCTCCGCGACCGCAGCATCACGCGAGTCGCCCGGTAAGACCTATTGCGTCGCGGGCGCTGGCTGCTTGTTCTGCTCGTCGAGCCAGGTCTTCAGCGGCGCGAAGTAATCAATAATCGCAGTCGCATCCATCTTGTCTTCGCCGGTCATTGCTTTTAGCGCTGCGGGCCACGGCTCACTCGTACCCATCGCCAGCATCGCTTTCAGCTTATCGCCGGCCTTCTTGTTTCCGTAAATCGAGCACTGGTAAAGCGGGCCGTTGAAGCCAGCCTCGCGACAGAGTGCTCGATGGAACTGAAACTGCAGAATGGCTGCGAGGAAGTAACGCGCGTACGGCGTGTTTGCCGGCACGTGATACTTCGCACCCGGATCGAAGTCCTGCTCTGTGCGTGGCACTGGCGGAGCAACGCCCTGATACTTCTCACGCAAATCCCACCAGGCTTTGTTGTATCCGTCAGGCTTGATTTCACCTGAGAAGACTTTCCAACGCCACTGGTCTACCAGATAACCAAACGGCAGGAACGCGACTTTGTCGAGCGCGCGGTTCAGCAAAAATCCCATATCCGCACTTGGGTCAGGAACCTTGTCGATGAAACCCAACTGCTTTAGGTACGGCGGTGTCACTGACAGAGCGATCGTGTCGCCAATCGCTTCGTGAAACGCATCGTTTGCGCTGTCGCGAAAGAGGAAAGCCTTAGGCGCGTAAGCCATCTGATAATAGTTATGGCCCAACTCGTGATGCACGGTGGAGAAGTCTTCCTCGTTGATCTGGACACACATCTTAAGTCGCACATCTTTTTCATAGTCGATGTCCCACGCACTCGCATGACAAACAACTTCGCGATCCGCAGGTTTCAGGAATAACGAACGCTCCCAGAAAGTCGACGGCAGCGGATCGAAGCCAACTGACGTGAAGAACCCTTCACCGTAACGAACCATCTGTTTTGCGTCCGTATTTTTCGACTTGAGTATTTGCGTCAGGTCGTAACCACGGTCGGCGTTGGCAGGGGCAAGCAGCGGATAGATGTTTCCCCACGTTTGCGCCCACATGTTACCGAGCAGATGCGCGGGTATCGGTTTGTCTTCGCTAACGACTTCTTTGCCATATTTCTCAGACAGCTTGCGCCGCGTGTAGGTATAGAGCGAGTCGTAAAGCGGTTTAACCTGCTGCCACAATCGTTCCATTTCCGCCGCAAACGCATCAGGCTCCATATCGTACTTCGAACGCCACATCGCGCCCGTGTCCTTGAAGCCCATCTCCTGGGCCCCTTTGTTACTGAGCTCGACGAAGCGTACGTAGTCTTTGCGAATCGGGATGGCAATCTGATGCCATCCTAACCACGCTTTCTTCAGTTCTTCAGGATCGCGACTGCTGCCGATGATCTGTTCCAGATCGGGAAGACTCAAACATTTTCCCTTGTCGCCGTCGGGACAATACTTGCCCTTGCCGTAATCGCCTTCCATGCCGGCCGCGATCTT
>DASTVU010000441.1:0-3113 GCA_035758935.1 Pyrinomonadaceae bacterium
CGAGAAATAAAGATCGGAGCAGCCTTCTTTCAAGTTTGCAGCTTTGGTCCAACCGAGCTCGTCACCCGGTTGCATCTGGCCGTCGACGATCTCAACCTTGCTGACTTTGACAAACTTACCATCCGGTGAAGTTTCAGTTACGGCCACAAACGATCGCACAGGGATCGAGGTGCCTCTGGAAGCAAAGTCGGGTGCACCATCTCGAATCAACGCATTCGCATCGATGCAGGTCATGTTGGTTCCCAACTGTTCGAGGTCCCACTTCGCCGGCGCGAGGCCCGCGGTTTCGTTCTTGAACCCACCTTCGAGATTCATTGCGGAGGTCCAACCATAAGATTGATCGCCACTCGCAGATACAGCGAAGACATAAGTGTGCCTGCCGGAATCGTTTGTGACGTCCGTCACTTTTATTTCTGTTCGCTGCGGAATTATTTTCACGTCGCCGACGCGTTTGCCCGGCGGACGATCCTCGCCCGACTTATATTTCAGTTCCTTAAACTTCTCATCGCGAAGGATTGCTTTGCTCGACTCAACCACAAATACTTTCCCCGGATAGCTTCTAAAGTTCACGGCGACCAACCTCCTAAAAATTAAATGCTTGAACTCTGGACCTTGCGGATGCACAATGTGCACGTCTGTAGCAATATTTTGCGGCGCACACCTATAAAAAACAAAGACAATCGCTTTTATATTTTAGTTTCTCCTGAAGACACGACGGAGAGTCGATGACTGAACACGAAGACCAGATTGCACAATATCGTCTGAAGCTCGAGGAGACTGCCGCGCTCGTGGCGCGTATTCGTCATGAAATCAACAATCCCCTGACGGGCGTGTTGGGCCAGGCCCAACTCCTGTTGCGAGAAGACTTGAGTGAGCGATCGCGAAAGCGAGTGCAAACGATCGAGGATCTTGCGTTACGCTTGCGCGATATCGTGGCCCAATTGCGCGAGGTCCAAAAACCCTGCGGCGACGGCGACAGCTGAGTCAGGTGATTACTGTGCGGCACTCACTTCGAGTGGCTTACCTTTAATCTTCGTATCGCCACTGACGAACACGCTGTAGCGATTACCGGCAGGTATGATCGCAGGTTTGCCTTTCTTCAGACCCCACAACAGACCAAGTGGTCCAAGGAACACGGTCGTCGCTACTGCCGCAACAGCAACAGTTCCGCCTTTACTATCGCCAACCTGTCGTTTCGTAAACCTCGTGGGAACACGGTTGCCGTCGGCCGCCATTACGTCCTGCATGGCCCACTCGAGTTTTCCTGCTTTGCCCCAGTGACCAGCTCTCTTGGCGGTGGTGATACGAGCTCTGGCGGCGGCTTCCTTTTCAAAGATCGTCAGACCGTTTACCTGGACCGGCTTCACAACCACGAAGTCGACGATGTCGCCGACCTTCAACTCTTCTCCTGAGGCATTGCTCTTCAACTGAATCTCGATCTCCATTCCGTCAGGCACAGTCACTATGCCGTCGGCCGGAGGAACTCCGCCGGAATGCGCTGGTCCATTCACCATGGCGAGTATGACCGCATCCGGAACGTTTGCGGATTTCAGCTCGGCTAACGCTGCCGGAGTCGTATCAAAGCTCGTCGCCGACGACTTAATCTTCGCAAGGATCACGTCGGACGTGAGCCCGGCCTTGACCATGTCCACAATATCTTTGTTGGTTAGCGAAGTTGAGACTGTTTCCGGCTTTGGATCCTGGAAGGTTGGAAGAGCCACTACACCCATGCTGATCGTCAGCATGAGAATCAGAGACACGAGTTTTTTCATGGGGGTTATCTCCGTCTAATCGTCTTTGCCTCAAAAGTCAGGCTCCGTGCTTGGATGAGGTCAGTACCGTAACGCGTAGCGTCGGGTGAATGCGATATTCCTTGATTATTGAGGCACAACGTCGACCCGACGCAACCGCGTTACGGTACTGACCCGGTCCAACAGTGACTTTGGAGGCAAAGCTCGTCAAATTGACAAACTTACAGCGTCGTATTCTTAAACAGAAAACGGGGAGAGTGGACCCGGGATTAGGACAGAAAGCAAACTAGAACAAAGTGGGCTACGCTAAACTGAAACCGTCTCTTCGTCTTCGACGAGATACGGACTTACATGAACCGGCTTGTCTTCGGCGTCTTCCGCCAATACAGCCTGAATAACCGGCAGACTTAAGGAATGTTTGGTTGTCGTTAACGGCACCGGCTTGCCGGCGGCATAGACTTTGTGACGGCCATGCTCTTCGTACCACTCGGCGAGGCCCGCGGTCTTATGCATGTTCTCGATGATCTGACGCCAACCGACGCCCGTGTTGTATGCGCAGAAGGAGATCTCGCCTTCCTGAGTGCCGTAGGGAATTACGCACATCTCGGTGCGACGAAAATCGTAATTAAAGAGATCCTGGAACCACATTCCCTCGACGCAGAGCACGCGCCAGGTGTCATTGTTATCTGCACTCTTCTGCGCCATCCGATCGTTACGATCGGAATTGGAATTGGTTGACGAAGGCTTAAAGAGATTGATGATCTGCGAGATCGGAAAACCTTCCGGCGCTCGTTCAGCACTGAAGTTTCGCATGATCGCCATGCCGAGTTGTGCGTAAGAGAGCTTGCGACCACGCGCCGTGTCGGTAATCACCGCCACGTCTTTCATGAACTGTTCGTAATTGAAGAACTCAAACAGCGATTTGAATTCACCTGTCTGCCTGTTCACGACCAGAAGCGTGAAGATGCCGCAGTTCGGGTGACAATTGCACGACGACCAGCCCCACGGCGCATCAGCGCCCTGCAACATGTCCATCACGCTCGTGAATGCTGAGTACGAAGAGAGCGGGAACCAGTCGCGCAAAGGTTGAATGTTGCCACCCAACTGATTCTTCAGATCATGAGTCATGCCGGCGAGCGTGTAGCGCCACTTCTTGCGCAATTCGTCAGTAATATCTTCGTCACGTCCGGTAAACGAAACCGGTTGGAACGCAATCGTCTGCACCTTGTCGATGTTCTTCGCTGCAAACTCGACGATCTGTCCGATACCATCGTTGTTGAGATTGTTGACGATGGTTACGACAAGTGTGACTTTGATACCGGCTTCAGCGAGATTTTCAATCGCGCGCAATTTAACGTCGAA
>DASTVU010000442.1:0-3480 GCA_035758935.1 Pyrinomonadaceae bacterium
GAGCCATCTGCTCCGGAATGAGTCCCTGGAGAAAAGTAAAACTCGCATACGCCAAAGCAGCTCCCAGCACTCCGGCAACTGTGGCCAGCAACAAACTCTCAGTCAGCAATTGCCGAACAACGCGAATCCGATCCGCGCCTAACGCCATTCGCAACGCGATCTCACGCCGGCGAGAGACCGCGCGCGCCAGCAAAAGGCCGGCGACATTCGCACACGCGATGAGTAATACAAATGCTACTGCCACCAACAACACCGTCAGCGAGCCACGCGCGTCGCCCACTAACTGATCGCGCAGCGGCATCACGACTGCGCCGAGTTTTCCGTCAAAAGTCTCGCCGGGATGATCCGTAGCAATCCGTCTCATCACAGCGTTCATGTCTGCCTGTGCCTGTGACAACGCCACGCCTGGTTTCAAGCGCGCGACAACCTGCAGATAGTGTCCACCACGATTCGCGAGCTCCTCCTGGTCCATCGCGAGCGGCACCCACAAACGCACATCGTTCTCGAGAAAGTGAAAACCCGCCGGCATCACACCGACAACCGTATGCTTTTCCCCATTAAGAAGAATCTCGCGATTGACGATGCCCCGGTCTCCACCGTAACGACTTTGCCAGAGGCTGTAACCGAGCACCGCAACCTTGCTGCCACCGGGCCGATCCTCCTCGGGAAGAAATCCGCGACCGAGTAGTGGTCGCACGCCGAAAAGCGAGAAAAAGTTTGCATTAACTGCATTCGCCTGAATGCGCTCAGGCTCGCCGTCGCCAGTAAGATTGAAACTGGTCGACGCGGCCGCAGCCATGTCAGCAAACGACTGGTTTTGATTCTTCCAATCGACGTAGTTAGCCGGCGCAGGCGTGTTTGTCGGAAAGCCGGCGAAAGATGCCTCTTCCCAAACGACCACTAACTGTTCGGGGTCGCGAAACTGAAGCGGTCGCAACAACACCGCATTAACGACGCTGAAGATCGCCGTGTTGGCGCCGATTCCAAGGGCCAGAGTGATGAGAGCAATAACTGTAAATCCGGGTCTTTTTAACAGACCACGCACACCATAGCGAATGTCCTTAATTAATGTTTCCATGATCTAAAAACACCGCGAACGACGGAAATCTATCCGCGAAAAATCGCAAACAAGATCCGGAAAATCCGTGTTACCGCAGCGCTTCGATCTTTAATCAGTGTTTCCAGCTGTGTTCACTCATTTCTGAGTGCTGTTAACGGCTCGACTTTTGTAGCCCGCCGCGCCGGGACATAACATGCAACGAGGGCCACCCCAATCAATAAGACCGACACAAAACCAAACGTGACTGGGTCAGTCGCACTCACACCATAAAGCACACTCGTGATCGCACGGGTCGCTAGAAACGCGCCAAACAATCCGAGCGCCGCACCAATGATCGTCAGCTTCAATCCGTGACCGAGCACGAGCTTCAACACGTCGCTTAACTGCGCACCGAGCGCGAGTCGGATGCCGATTTCATGTGTGCGTTGCGCGACTGCATATGACGTGATTCCGTAAACGCCAATCGCCGCAAGCATGAGCGCCACGAGTCCAAACACGCCGAGCACCGTTGCCGCAACTTTCGCCGGGAACAACGCGAACTTCATGTGCTCCGGAAATGTCTTGACGTCAAAGAGCGGCAGATTTGGATCGAGCGATTGCACCTGACCACGAACTGGTGCGATGAGTCCTTCCGGATTCCCTTTCGCACGCACCACAAGAATGGCGCCCGAGCCGTAATCCTGAATCATTGGCGTCCAGGCGAACGGGCGCGGATCTTCAGCAATGTTGAAATACTTGCCGCCTTTAGCCACGCCGACGATACGGATGAATGGCCCATTAGCACTTCGAAAACTGAAGCGCTTGCCGACAGCTTCGCCCGTGTTTTGCAGTTCGGGCATCAGACGTTGCACAAAGAACTCATTGACGACTGCAACCTTTTCGGTCTTCTCATTGTCCTGTTCGGTAAACTCCCGCCCTTGCAGAATCGGTGTGCCCATTGTCTTGAAGTAGCCGACTCCAGAACTGCTAACCATTGCCGTAGGCACGTTTTCGCCACGCTCTGCCGGTTTTCCTTCCACAAAGATATTGCCGCCGTTGTAGTTGAGACTGAGAGGAATGTAGTTCGTCACCGCAGCCGACTCGACACCTGGCAGCGACTGCACACGTTCGATCAGTTGACGGTAGAACTGCTGGCCGCGTGCCTCGTCATAACCCTGCAAACCGAGATCGAACGACATCGTGAGTCCGTTCTGAGTTTCGAAACCGGGGTTCATGGCCTGCAACTGTTGCAGCGTGCGCACGACGAGGCCCGCCGCAATCAGAACCATGAGCGAGATTGAGATCTGTGCAACCACGAGCACGCTGCGCAGACGTGTTTTCACAGCGCCACCTTGTGCGGCGGTGTCTTTCAAAGCACGTACAAGACTGGGCCGGGTGGACTGTAATGCCGGTGCTAATCCAAAGACTGCGCCCGCCGTTACAGAGACGACGAGTGAAAACAACAGCACTCGCCAATCGACACCAACGTCGAGCGCGAGTGGGAAATCGATTGGGGGTTTCAGTGCGAGCAGCACTTTGAGGATCCAAAGTGCAAGCAACAAACCGGCGGTGCCACCTACCAACGAAAGCAAAATACTCTCAGTGAGTAATTGACGAATCAGTCGCAAACGATTCGCGCCCATTGCGAGACGGATCGCGATCTCCTTCCGTCGATCGGCGGCACGCGCGAGCATTAAACCTGCCAGGTTTGTGCAGGTAACGAGCAGCACCAAACCTACGGCCGCCATCATGACCCACGTAAAGCTGACGACAGCGCCACGCAGGTCGGGAAGGATAAATCCGGGTGGGTCAACCCTGATCGTCTGTCCTTCGTTGCTGTCGGGATATTCTTTGGCGAGTTGCTGGCTCAGCAGATTGAGCGACGCTTCTGCCTGGCGTGCATCGACACCACTCTTGAGACGTCCGATGGCGAAGAAGTTCTTCACATTGCGATTGTCGATCCAGGTTGCTCCCGGCTCGGCCCACTCCATCATCGAAGCCGTCAGCCAAAGATCGGGCGAGTAGACGAACTCGGTGCCCTTGAAACCTTCCGGCGCGATGCCGATCACTTTGAACTGGTGATTGTTTATCAGCACGTCTCGGCCAACCAGGCCGGGATCGGCGCCAAAGCGTCGCTGCCAGCAGTCGTAACTGACGACGATGACGGGATGCGAGAGCTTCGTCTTGTCTTCCTCGGGAAGAAACGTACGGCCGTGAATCGCCTTCACGTTGAGGACATCGAAATAATTTCCCGAGACCTCGTAACCCCAGATACGTTCGTTGACGCCGCCGCGACTCAAACTCAGAGGCGCAAAGCGGTAGACGAGCAGACCCGAAAGCACCTCGTTGCGATCGCGGAAATCCTTGTAATTCGGATACGAGAAGGCCGACATAGAATCGCCCTTCGCGCGCACCGCAACCGAAACGATTTCTCCCGGACG
>DASTVU010000443.1:0-5849 GCA_035758935.1 Pyrinomonadaceae bacterium
GTCGCGCCGTTGTACACCTGAACACTCTCGACACTCACTCGCGGCAGACGATTCCAGTAAATCCAGCCGCCAAACGGACTGTTCAAAGGCACACCGTCGAGTAAAACGAGCGCGCGACTTGCGCCATTCGCACCCACTCCTCTGAGCGAAACACCTTGCGACGTCGGATTCGCAGTCAGACCTCCGGATCTGCGAAAGAGAGAGAACCCGGGCACCTGTCTCAAAACGTCATCGAGCGTAAGCGCCCCCGCAAGACCGATCTCGTTTTCAGTAAGCGCAAACTGGCTTAACGGCGTTGCCTGAATGCGCTCGCCGTTATCTGCTATCAAAATCCTTTCGATCACTGGAGCCGGCTCGAGACGAATCCGGAGTGGTTCACTCGCGGTTGTGATCTCAAACTTGATCGTGCTGAAACCCGGCGAACTAACTGATAGTGTTCCGTACGGTTGCGGACTCAACACAGTAAAACTTCCCGCTGCATCAGTCTCTGTACGAATTGTTTTTC
The DNA here is from genome assembly GCA_035758935.1 of Pyrinomonadaceae bacterium. GTDB lineage: Bacteria > Acidobacteriota > Blastocatellia > Pyrinomonadales > Pyrinomonadaceae > PSRF01. The sequence goes on from DASTVU010000443.1 coordinate 506, forward strand.
CGTTTGCGGCAAACTCAACTGACGCGTGCGCGATTGCGCTACCGTTAGGGTCGGAAACCACGCCTGAGATCTTTGTGAGTGGTTGCTGTGCTGAAGCAGTGAAGCCAGCAATCACTAAGAAAAACAAAAACGCCGAATATGGAATGCATGGAGTTTTCAACTGTGTCTTATTTCTCACGGTCTGACTTTATCCACAGATTACACAGATTGATTAATGAATCTGCGTAATCTGTGGATAGATATGACCCCTACCCGTTCAAAACGCAAGTATGTTATAAATTCACTTCCCCCCTGTCCCCTCGTACTAAACCAAGTCAATCTCTAAGTCTCTGTGTGCCTCGGAGGAGCCTTCGTGACCACAAATTCCCGTCGTCCTCGTTCAAAACCAATAGCTTTGCAAAAGGAACGCACCGGAATCCCCGGCTTTGATGAAATCACCAAGGGCGGTGTGCCGAAAGGGCGGCCAACCCTGATTTGCGGTAGTGCGGGCGCCGGCAAGACGCTCTTCGCCATGGAATACGTGGTTCGGGGCGCAACACAATTTAACGAACCGGGTGTGTTCATATCGTTCGAAGAGTCAGACGAAGAGCTGGCCACAAACGTCGCGTCTCTAAATTTTGACCTTAACCAACTGATTGCAGAAAAGAAGTTGGTGCTCGACTACGTCTTCATCGAGCGCTCGGAGATTGAAGAGACAGGAGAGTATGACCTCGAAGGTCTTTTCCTTAGGCTCGACCATGCCATCACATCCATCGGCGCGACGCGTATTGTTCTCGATACTCTTGAAGCACTCTTCTCAGCACTTCCAAATGAAGCAATCATCCGCGCCGAGTTGCGCCGACTGTTTCGCTGGCTCAAAGAAAGAGGAGTGACGGCAGTCATCACCTGCGAACGGGGGCAGGGAACTCTGACACGCTACGGCCTTGAAGAGTATGTCGCCGACTGCGTAATTCTTCTCGATAATCGCGTGCAGAACCAGATTTCGACGCGGCGCATGCGGATCATAAAATATCGCGGCACCTCTCATGGCACGAATGAGTACCCATTCTTCATCGACGAGAAGGGATTTTCCGTTCTACCGATCACGTCGCTTGGTTTGACTCACAAAGCGCCGACTGAACGCGTTTCAAGCGGTATCAAGCGGCTCGATAACATGTTGGGCGGCAAGGGATTCTATTGTGGTAGCTCGATACTTGTTTCCGGAACAGCGGGAACCGGAAAGAGCACTCTCGCAGCGCACTTCATTGAGGCGGCCTGCTTGCGAGGAGAGCGCGCCCTGTTTTTTGCTTTCGAAGAGTCGCAGGATCAGATCATCCGGAACATGAGTTCCGTCGGTATCGACCTCGAAAGATTCGTCAAAAAGAGATTGCTAAAGTTTCAAAATGCACGACCGGCAACCTGGGGACTGGAAATACACCTCGCGATGATTCACAAGACGATCGCCGACTTTAATCCAAACGTGGTGGTTGTCGATCCGATTACAAACTTCCTCGCCGTGGGCGATTCCGTGGAAACAAAGTCGATGCTCACTCGGCTTATCGATTTCCTCAAAGTGAGAGAGATCACAGGAATGTTCACGAGTTTGACGTCGTCCCGAAATGAAATCGAGGATTCTGAAGTTGGGGTGTCGTCGTTGATGGACGCGTGGCTGCTGGTGAAGAATATCGAATCGAATGGCGAACGCAACCGCGGCCTATACATTCTGAAAGCTCGCGGAATTGCGCACTCTAACCAGGTGCGCGAATTTGTGCTTACTAATCATGGTATCGAGTTGGTCGATGCTTACATCGGTTCAGAAGGCGTATTGATGGGTTCGGCCCGGTCGTCGCAACTCGCGCGCGAAAAGGCGGCGGAAATAGAACGCCAGCACACGACTGCACGAAAGGAACGCGAGTTGCGGCAGAAGCAGGAGCTTTACGAGGCCCAGTTGCTCGCGTTGCGAGGACAGTACGAAAGCGATCGCGATGCAATTCTCAGGGAGTTGGAAGACGAAAAGAACCGGCGCGAAGTGGCTGCCGCGCAACGCCGGGAAATAGCACGTTTGCGTCAGGCAGACAACAGCGATAAGGACATGGCCCAAATTCAAGAAAATGGTGCGAAGAGAGCACGGAAAGGAGCTGTCAGATGAAGAGTACCCGGAAGCGATCACGACCAGCGACCAATGGTCATTCGCCGCAGGCAGACAACGGCGAAACGAACCGGTGGAATTTGCGGCTTTACGTAGCCGGCCAAACGCCGCGATCGCTCACTGCTTTTAAGAACCTGAAAGATATTTGCGAGGAGTATCTGAAAGGAAAGTATCACATTGAAGTGATCGATTTGATGGAAAATCCGACGCTCGCGCGCGGAGACCAGATCCTTGCCATCCCGACGCTGGTGCGGAAACTGCCCCAACCGATCAGAAAGATCATAGGCGATCTCTCTAACACAGAACGTGTGCTGGTAGGGCTGGATATTCAACCGCGGTAAGAAAGTGTGTGTTAATGGCAACTCCAAAAAATGGAAATGGAAAGCCGGCGAGTAAACGATCATCGAAGAGTAAATTGCGCTATGCCACAGAGGCGTTTGAAGAGGCGCTGAAAGATAAAACATTAAAACGAGCAAGATACATTCTGCGACTCTACGTAACTGGTTCTTCCCATCGATCTTTGAGAGCGGTTTACAACCTGAAGAAACTGTGTGAGGAGTATTTGCCCGACGACTACGATTTGGAAGTGATCGATATTTATAAAGATCCGGAGGCTGCACGCGAGGAACAAATCATCGCCGCGCCGACGTTAGTGAAGAAACTGCCGCGCCCGCTCAGAAAGTTTGTTGGGGACATGTCCAACACGCAAAAAATTCTTGTAGGTCTGGATCTCTACGAGCGAAAGGAAAACGGGAAGCGGTTACGTAGTGCTACTAGCTGAGCACAGCAACAGCAATGGTAAAGCGAAGAGACAATTCAACCTCCACGAATACCGAGATCGACGAACTCAAGCGTCGACTTGAAGAAGCAGAAGAAACGCTGCGTGCCATACGTGAGGGAGAAGTCGATGCGCTCGTCGTCGATAGTGCAGACGGCGAAATGATCTATACGCTTACGAGCGCCGACTATCCTTACCGGTTGATGATTGATGAGATGAGCGAGGGCGCAGTCAGTGTTTCGCCCGACTCGTTCATTCTCTACAGCAATCGCAACTTTGCCGGCATTTTGGGTTTGAACGAGACGAGTGAATCAAATGCGAGTGGAGTTCCTTTCGGCGATTACGTTGTTCCTGAAATGCGTGATCAATTTCTCGCAGACCTGGAAAAAGCACGGGAGCAGAGCATTCGCCGTGAATACACGCTGAGTCTCGGAAACGGCAGAGTAGTCCCTGTACTGATGTCGTTTGCAAAGCTGCAACCACAAACAAACACGATCAGCATCGTCGTCACTGATCTGACGGCGCAAAAAGCCCTGGAGGAAAAGCTCCGCCAGGCTAAGAACGGACTCGAAGAGCAGGTCGCCGAACGCACTAAAGAGTTGCGTGAGAGCGAAGCGCGTCTGTTTGGAATTTTGGAACATAGCGCTGCCGACCTCAAAGCGATGAGGAGGCTGAATGAGATCGGTACCCGTTGCGCAAAGGATGGCGACGACATCGCCGGTTGTCTGAAGGAGATTCTCAACGTCGCGATTGAAATAAGTTCGGCAGACAAAGGCAGTATTCAATTGCTCGATCAAGATTCGGATCGGCTTAAGTTTGCCGCTCAAAGTGGTTTCGACGAATCGTTTCGAGATTTCTTCACCAACGCCAGGGATGGAAACTCCGCCTGGGGCAAGGCAATGGAGTCGCACCAGCGAGTGATCGTGGAGGACATCAGTGAGAGTGAAATTTATGCCGGCAAGCCGTCGCTATCGATGATGCTGAAGGCAGATGTACGGGCTGTTCAGTCAGTGCCATTGCTGAGCAGCTTCGGAAAACTTCTCGGTACTATCTCCACTCACTTCAGCGAACCTCATCGACCCAGCGAGCAGGAGTTACGACTCATGGATTTGCTGGCGCGCCAAACCGCCGATTACCTCGAACGAAAGCAAGTTGAAGAAGAACGCGAACAGTTGCTTGCGCGCGAACATGAGTTGCGACAGACGGCTGAAGATGCCAATCGTCTCAAAGATGAATTTCTGGCGATCATGTCGCACGAGCTGCGCAACCCGCTCAACGTAATTCTTGGTTACGCAGAGTTGCTCCTGAGGGCGGACGAAATCAAGGGATCGGATAATCTGCATCGCATGGCTGACGCCGTGAAGCGCAACGCAGTGGCGCAGTCGAAACTGATTCGCGATCTACTCGATCTCTCACGACTGCGTAGCGGCAAACTTGAATTGAATCGTGAGGCGGTTTCTCCGGTCCAATCAATCGAAAACGCGATTGAGACGGTGCGCATGGACGCTGAAAGCAAGGGAATTGATATTGAGGTAATCGCGCCTGAGGATGTGATGTTTGTTCAGGCGGATCCGGTCAGGCTCGAACAGATTATCTGGAACTTATTGAACAACTCGGTGAAGTTCACGCCACGGGGCGGACGTATCACCGTGCGGCTTGAGGAAGATGTTGATGAGATCGTTTTGACTGTCTCTGATAACGGCCAGGGGATCGATACATCGTTCCTGCCTCACATATTTGAGATTTTTCGTCAGGCCGACGCCGGTACCAATCGCGCCCAGGCAGGCATGGGCATTGGTTTGGCCGTGGTCCAACAGCTCGTCGAATTGCATGGTGGTATCGTGAGCGCTGACTCAGCGGGAAAAGGGAAGGGCGCCACGTTTACCATTCGGCTCCCGCGCAGCGTGAATACAAGAATCCGGGTCGCGCCTGTCGTCGATCTCGGCACAGGTTCGTTGGCCGGATTGAACGTTCTTGTTGTCGACGACTCTGAGGACACAACCGAGATGGTGCGAAACTTACTGGAAATCGGCGGTGCTTCGGTTTGCGCCGCAACGAGCGGGCAGGAAGCTCTTCGGATCGCTCGTAAGAAACAGTTTGACGTTGTCCTGTCGGATATATCGATGCCGGAGATGGATGGCTTCGAGTTTCTGAGTAGGTTGCGAAAGATTCCCGGCAAACAGGATCTACCGGCCATTGCGTTGACTGGTTTTGGCCGGCCTGAAGACGTGCAGCGAGCCTGTAATGAAGGATTTTATGCTCACCTCACGAAACCTTTTGACATCTCGACGCTCGCGAGCCTCCTGCAAAAAATGCCACGCAGAAACGGCGCAAACGGTTAGGTTCGATTGTAGGGGCGGCACTCCGTGGCCGCCCTCGGTTGGACATACGGGTCAAGAAATCGACAGCCTCGGGTTTGGCGAACACGATTTAAACCA
>DASTVU010000444.1:0-5633 GCA_035758935.1 Pyrinomonadaceae bacterium
GCCTGGAGATTGAGTGCTGGTTGCACTGAGGGGTGCGCGAGCAAAACTTTCGGCTCCGAAGCGAAGAGCAGCGTGTCGTCAAAGAGACCCCAGTAAAGCGGTTTCTCACCGAACCGATCGCGCGCGATGAGCAAACGCCGCCTGCGGCTGTCCCACAATGCAAACGCAAACATGCCGTTGAGCTTCTGGATCATGCCGTCGCCGTATTCTTCGTAGAGGTGCGGCAACACTTCTGTATCCGAAGCACTACGAAAAGAGTGTCCACGCTTTTCGAGATCCCGGCGCAGTTCGCGATAGTTGTAGATCTCGCCGTTGAGAATTACGGCGACGCTTTTGTCTTCGTTGAATGCCGGCTGTTCACCAGTGACAAGATCGATAATGGCGAGTCGGCGCATTCCGAGAGCTACGCCGCTCGCTACAAACAGTCCTTCTGAATCGGGTCCGCGATGGACCATCCGCTCACACATCGCGTGCAGCAACTCCTCCGCGCCATCAGGAGGAGGCGTGGGAGAATCGAGATTGGCCCAACCAGTAATTCCGCACATGATATCGGTGAATTATGACTCCGGATTTTTAAAACCGAGGCGTTCGCGCACTGCGTAGATCGCTTTTGATTGAGACTCGTGATACGTGCGCACGAGCATTTCAGCAAGCAGTCCCATCAACAGGAACTGTATTCCAACCGCAAACATCACGATACTCAGAATCGGCAAAGGCGTCTGCACGAAGTCAGCTTTATGAAAGATCTTGAGAAAGACTGCGTAAAGCCCGCCGAGCAATGAGATCAAAAATGCCAGCATGCCAAACGTACCGAAGACGTAGATCGGCTTCGTTTGATATGAAGCCATAAACTTGATCGTCATCAGATCGAAGACTACCTTGATCGTGCGCGACAATCCGTATTTCGATTTGCCCATCGTGCGCGCGTGATGTTCGACAGGGATTTCCGTTACGCGCGCCCCCGCCCATGCAGCGTAGATCGGAATGAAGCGATGCATCTCGCCGTACAGGCGAACGTCCTCTAGTGACTCGCGCCGGTATGCTTTCAGTGAGCAACCGTAATCGTGAAGCGGCACGCCGCCAATCCACGAGATCAAACGATTCGCGAGCATCGAAGGTATCTTGCGCGTGAACATCTTGTCTTTTCGATTTTTGCGCCAGCCTGATACGACGTCGTAACCCTCGTCGAGTTTTTGCAGCAGGCGCTTGATGTCCGCAGGATCGTTCTGAAGATCGGCGTCCATCGGAATCAACACTTTTCCTCGCGCCGCATCGATACCCGCAGCCATTGCCGCGGTTTGACCATAGTTTCTGCGCAGTGCCACGACGCGCACACGCGGATCGAGATCAGCGATCTCGCGCAGGATCCGCAGGCTGGCATCGGTAGAGCCATCGTCTACGTAAACGATTTCGGCTGAGCGGCCGAGCGTTTTGAGTGCTTCGTCGAGCTTTGCGTGCAGCGGCAGCAGGTTAGGTTCTTCGTTAAAGACCGGCAGAAAGACCGAAATATCAGGCGCGCCGGCAACTGAAGGCGACAGTGCTTCTTTTAATTGTTCCTGTTCGTCGAGAATTCTCATTAATTGTGGCGGCGACGCTGATGTCCCTTCGTGGGCATTGTAGAACAGTTTCACAAACCTCTCATCCTAAACCATTCCACAAAGCGGTGCAGGCCCTCTTCAATTTGCGTTTTGGGGTCGTAGCCGAGCAGGGCGCGCGCTTTCGAGACGTCGGCAAAGGTTTGCGGAACGTCGCCCGGCTGTGATGGTTGGCGATCGATGATTGCGTGTGTGTCGAGTTCCTTTTCGAGGAGCGAAATCAGTTCGTTGAGCTCTACCGTCCGCGACTCCCCGAGATTGAAGACTTCGTAGTTCGTCTTGTCATAGCTGATGGCAGCCATGACGCCGTCGATGATGTCGTCAACGTAAGTGTAATCACGACGCGTCGTGCCATCGCCGAAGACTGGGATTGGTTTACCCGCGCTGATCAACTTTGCGAATTTGTGAATGGCGAGGTCGGGGCGTTGTCGTGGTCCATAGACGGTGAAGAAGCGCAAGCATACGCAGCGCAGTCCGTAGAGATGTGAATAGGTATGACAAAGTAGTTCGCCGGCGCCTTTCGTGGCGGCATAGGGAGAGATCGGTTGTCGAATCGGATCGCCTTCACTGAAGGGCACCTTTGCATTGATTCCGTAGACCGAGGATGACGAACCGAAAACAAACTGCTTGATGTTGTGTTGCCGCGCGAGTTCGAGGAGGTTGAGTGTGCCGTTAATGTTTGTTTCAGTGTAAAGCTGTGGCTCCGAGAGTGATGGTCGAACACCTGCTCTGGCGGCGAGATGGACCAAGCAATCGAATGTATTGGCGGCGAATATGTTTTCGAGCGCGCCACGATCGCGGATGTCAGCTTCGTTGATGCTGTAGCGTGGATCTTTGAGGTGGTCCTGTATGTTGTTGTGCTTGATCGATGGATCGTAGAAGTCGTTGAAATCATCGACGACGGTGACGTTCTCGACGTCAGTTGCAAGTAGTCGGTCGACCAAATGGGAACCAATAAATCCCGCACCGCCAGTGATGAGAAAGTTTTTCATCAATCTTTTGTAGCATAGATCCACAAATGCCATCCCCAGCGCGAGGCCATTTGCGTTTCGAGTGAACGGGGCAGAATTGGGCCAAGCACGGGCAGCCAGCGCTTGTTTAGAAAATAGGTGCGCAGTTCTACGTTCGGAAAATCCTTGAACAGTTCGCGTGCTTCGGAACGAGAGTAGACACGCGCCAGCGGATTGCCGGCGCCGTCAGTGTTCCGGCTTAGGAATTCTTCTGACTTTAAATACTCAGACTGGTTCTTTAGTTGTCGTGCGTGTTCCCGCAAACTCTCTTCCGGTTCGCCGGTTATGAAGTGGACCAGTTTAACGCCTGCTTGCCATTTCAACATTTGTACTCCCGTGCGGCGCAGCATCGAGATGTTGACGCGATAGTTGTAAGAGTCGCGATGGTAGAGCATCACGACGGCCTTGCCACCCGGACGCAACACGCGATGGATCTCGCGTACAGCCGCGGCTGTATCGGGGGTATGGTGCAGCACGCCGTGGGAGTAGACGATGTCGAAGGTGTTGTCAGGAAAGTCGAGACGTTCGGCATCGGCAACACGGAAAGTGCCTGGCAGTTGAAACAATTCAAAGCGCCGTCTGGCTAAATTAACAGCAGCGTCCGTGAGATCGATACCTGTGTAAATCGCCCCCGCCTTCGCGAACTGAGCGCCGTCAGTTCCGAGTCCACAACCTACTTCAAGCACATTTAAGTTTTTCGATTGTGAAAAGCCTGCGGCGGCTGGGATATGCCACTCTTTATCGTAGCGGTGCTTTTCGACGAGTGCGTAGAATCTGCGGGAGCCGGGGGGCGCATCGGCAAACTTCGTCCCACAGGGATTTTCCTGCCAGAATGCGCGCACACGATCTTTCAGCGTGAAGTTGTTCTCGGACATCTTGAAGCACGGAAGGATACCAGTGCGACAAGTGCTCGACAAAGATGACGTGAACACTCGGAGTTCTCCACTGCCTTGCGCCCCAAGGCCCACCTTGCTGGGCGAAGCGGCCATGAGGCGCAAGGATCAGGGAAGTCGTTGGGGTGAGGTTCCCAAATCCGGCGCGGACACCCACCAGTCCTACCAGTTGATTTTGCCCCCTCTATCAACTGGGCCGGATCAAACGCATTGGCGAGAACTCCTCGCAGCGTTGACGACGGGCGCACTATACCGACTCTGCAAACGGAAGTCCTTATAACGATCTCAAAGAGTTCTCAACTAATTCTCAACGTCACTGGTTTGCAGATTTAAGCAACCGATGGACATATTTTAGAGTAGAATACCCGCCTGATCCTCTAACGTATTCTCAAGGACAGTATGCCTCATAATTCGCGTTTCGAATTTGGACCATTCCAACTGGACTTGAATGAGCGTGTGCTCATTCGTGGCGGTGAAGTGATTTCACTGAGGCCGAAAGCCACCGAGATACTCGCCAGGCTGGTCAGGAATGCCGGCCAACTCGTTAAGAAAGACGAGTTGCTGAAAGAGGTTTGGCCCGACACGTTTGTTGAAGAGTCAAACCTGTCGCAGACCATTTTCATGCTTCGGAAGGCTTTAGGGGATGACCGAGGTGAACCCAAATACATAGAGACGGTGCCGCGGCGAGGGTATCGGTTTGTAGCGGCAGTGCGAGATGAAGAGGCGAAGCAGCCGCCCAGGGAGGATTCGCAAGCACCTGCACCGACGCTAATCCATCAGCAACAGGTAGTGGCAGTTCTTCCGTTTCTTAACCAAACGGGAAATCCGGAATTCGAGTACTTGGCCGATGGCGTTACTGACAACCTCATCAATAACCTGTCCCGCTTATCGAGGGTCCATGTCGTATCGCACAGCGCCGTCTCCGCTTTCAAATCAAAGCCCCTGATTCCGCAACAGGCCGGAAAAGAGTTAGGCGCCACTGTGGTCCTGTTCGGCAAGCTCAGCACAAGACCTACCGGTATCGCAATTGGGGTCGAGCTGGTCGACGCCTCCACGGGTTGGCAACTATGGGGCGAAACCTTCGACTCGGAAAGCAAAGACCCCCTCGAAATCCAAGACACGATTATTCGGGACGTACTACGAGCCTTAAAGCTAACCCTAACAGGAGATGTCGAAAAACAAGTCACGACTCGCTACACCGAGAACCCCGAAGCCTACCAATCCTATCTCGAAGCTCGCCGCCACTGCAGAACTTTTACGCGCAGCGGTATTGAAAGAGCTATCATGCATTTTGAACAGGCAATCAACCTCGATCCGAGCTATGCTTTGGCATACACGGGAATAATTGATTGTTACTTGCGACTTGCAACCAACTATATTCCTACTGAATATGGTGCCGCCTCCTGCGCCAGCGAAATAACTTATCCAGAACATTCACTGGATTACTCTAACTCATTTGTGAAGTTGCGGTTTGAGTGGGACTGGAAAGGCGCCGAACGCGAACTCCGCCGAGCAAATGAACTCAAAACCAACTATCCAAATTCCCATCAATTGTATGTGGCATATAAAACGACGCAGCGCTTGTATGAAGAGGCATGTTTAATCAGACAATGTTCAGTTCAATCGAGGACCACTTTCAAGCTCGACGCTAGAGAACTGATGCCCAGCCACTTCGGCTCACTTGAACTAACCCCTAATGAACAGGTACAGGTTTATTGCTTGATTAGTCGGGATCAAATTGACGAGGGAAACTATGAAGCAGCGTGCAGAATCCTTAAACCGTGGTGGTCATTCGGGGACTGGCCGATTTTGGAAGGACTAGATCAAAGGTGGTGTGCCGATCTTCTATTCACATGCGGCGAGCTCGCTGGATGTGTCGCTAGTTCGGTGCAAGAACGGCAAGGACAACGATATGGAGAAGAGTTATTAAATGGTTCAATTGCACTTTTTGAACAGTTGGGGTTTAGAAGAAGGGCTTTAGAAGGCAGAATAGAATTAGCTTTATGCTATTACCGCCAAGGCCTATTTGATATAGGACGCACCACATTGCTTCGTGTCCTTCGAGAAGTTACCGTGGAGGATTCCGAACTTCGCAGCCTTGCACTTGTAAGGCTTGCAATTTTAGAGCGTCATGC
>DASTVU010000445.1:0-3343 GCA_035758935.1 Pyrinomonadaceae bacterium
CGCTGCAATGATGACTCTCTCGTTGATTGCCTTCGCAGCAGCGAAACCAAACTTCAGCGGTACCTGGACGATGGATCGAGCGCGCAGCTTCGGTCTTCCGGGAGACATGAACCAGACACTTACGGTCATTCAAAAAGACGATCAGATCGAAGTTGAAACCAAACTTATTCAGCCCAACAACGAAAGAACCGTGAAGGACACGTACGTACTTGATGGTAAAGAGTATGACTTCACACCATCGGTCGCTCCAAACGCGCCGCCCACAAAGGGTAAACGCACAGTCGTGTGGCTGCCAGGTGACAGAGGCATTCAGATTACCGATGTCACGACTGTGGAATCTCCGAAAGGTCCGGAACGTTCTCAGATAGTAAGGAAGTGGACCATCAGCAGCCAGGGTGAGTTAGTGGTCGACATGTATGTCGACACTCCGAATGTTTCGTACGAAGCCAAACGTATCTTTATCAAGAAATAGAATAAGCCACAGATGAACACGGACTTTCACAGATCTGATTTGATCTGTGTGAATCCGTGTTTATCTGTGGCTTATTTATTTTGCGGTGAGATCGTAAGCCGCCATCTCGTTCGAGTTGCGCACAAGCAGGCGCCCACTCGCGATCGCGGGATAATTCCAGGTCTGACCCTGCACGGCCGAGAAGCGCGCCACTTCGGTGTATTTCTCGGGTGTAGCCTTCAGCAGTGCGACCTCACCCTGATCGGACGTTACGATTAAGTGTCCATTGGTCAGGACGATCTGGCCGTATCCAAAGCGTCCTTCTTTCCACTTGCGCTCGCCGGTGTTCACGTCCAGACAGACCATGATTCCCTCGTCGAGTCCGTAAATGTAACCGTTGTGAAGAACAGAGCTGTTGAACTTGTTCTTCATGTTCTTGTTTTCCCAGACCGTCGATGCTGTGAGACTGTTTCCACTTCCCTTCACTTCAACGAGGGCCGCGCCCTTGCCGTATCCCGACGAAATAAAGAAGCGATTGCGATCGACCATGATCGGCTGCGAGACGTTGATTCCCATGTCGGTATCCCATGGATACTCCCAAAGCAGCTCGCCTTTCTCAGGGGTGAGTCCGACAACACGCGATGCACACACGACCACGATCTGACGTCGCCCTGCGAGATCAACCAGCATGGGTGAAACGTAAGCTTGCGTATCGTTGAGCACTCGCCACACGGGCGCCCCTGTCATCTTGTTGTAAGCGACAACCGATTTTCCGGAAGTGCCGCCGGGAAGCACGATCACTTTGTCGTCGACGATCAGCGGCGATGCTGACATGGCCCACGGAAGGTTCTTAGCCTGATTGTCAGAGAGAATGTTCTTGCCCCAGAATACCGAGCCCGTATTCGCATCCAGACTTCGCAATTCGCCGGTTGCGCCGAGGGCGTAGATGCGTCCATTGTCCCAGGTCGGAGTGGCGCGTGGTCCATCGCCGGTGGAATCAGTGAATTCGGCGTTCCATTTTTGTGTCCAGAGTTCTCGGCCGTTGTTGATGTCGTAAGCCGCGACCACTTCCTGGCCGCGTCGCTGTTCGATCGTGTAGGCCTTTCCTTCGGCGACAACGAAAGAGGCATGTCCGACGCCGATGGGTTGTTTCCAGACAACGGGGAGTCCGGTCGATGGCCAGTTGGTCGAAACGGTTGTTTCGTCATACTTGCCATCGCGTTTTGGACCACGGAAGTTTGTCCAGTAGGTACTCGCGGGCGCGGGTGCAGCAGGACTTGCGCCGGGTGACGCCGCGACACTGGCAGATGGTGACGGGCTGGGAGCAGTTGATGCCGCGGGTTGGGCCGCCTGAGCCTGGCGATTTGACTCAACTGCCGCATAGTGAGCGTCGTTCGCGCTCTTGCTACACGCTCCTCCGAGCAGAGCAGAACCCACCAGCGTCACGAGGATCGTTCGCTTCGTCATAAACCCATCCCTTTCAATCCGTGTAATCCGCAGCTAGAACTTGCCACGGATTAGACGGATTATCAAGGGGTTATGTTCCAATGCAATAGATGTTTTTCTCGCCCCGAATGAAGATGTGACCATCTGCAATCGCCGGTGAAGCGTAAACGGGCTCTCCAACTGAATTGGTCCCGAGAATCTCATGCTTCGGACCCGCTTTGACGATAAACGTGTCACCATCTTCACTCGTCATCAGGATCTTGCCTTCAAATGCCACTGGTGATGCGGTGAAAGTTGCGGGAATGGGAATTCGACCGCCTTCATATTTCACTTCGCCAGTCTTTGCATCGATACAGGTCAGGATCCCGCGATCGGTTGTCAGGTAAAGATAGTCACCATACAGAATCGGCGAAGGCACGTAAGCAGTGCCCTTTGCATAGGTCCACGATACGTTTGGCGTTCCGGTGAGATCTCCACTCTGACCCAGACGAAGTGCATAGGCGACTTTTGCGGGAAAGCCAGCAACGAGAAACGCCATGTCACTATTCGCAACTGGCGAAGGAATCGCATTGCTCTCAAGACCCTTGTGACGCCACAACTCTGCGCCGGTTGCCGGATCGTAAGCAATCACCGACTCCGTTCCGCTCGTGATCAACTCTGCGCGTTTGGCTGTACGGGCCAGCAAAGGAGTCGACCAACTCACCTGTACTTTACGGTCTTTCTTCCAAACCTCTTTGCCCGTCTTTTTATCAAGAGCGACTATGAACGACGCTTCGCCATTCTCTTCGTCAGCCTGCACGATAACCAGATTGTCAAAAAGGATCGGCGACGTTCCTGTGCCCATGCCGACAGTTCCGAGATTCCCGAGTTGAGCCTTCCACGCGAGCTTGCCTTTGAAGTCGTACGCGTAGAGTCCTTCGGTGCCGAAGAATGCATAGACGAGTTTGCCGTCGGTTGCAGGAGTTGATGCAGCGTAAGAACTCTTGCGATGACGATTGTCGTAGGGCGTGCCTTCCCACGCTGTCTGCTCCCATAGGATCTTGCCACTCTCACGATCGAGAGCGATTACTTTGAACGTGTGTTTGCGATCGGCGCCAACGCTGTCCGGATGTAGAAATTCCTTGCCTCCTTCGACGGTGTGCTTCACCGCTTTCGCTCCCGGCACGACCGCTCCTTCCACTGCGGTCGTCAGAAACACTCTGTTTCCCCAAACGATCGGTGATGAATGCGCACGGCCGTCGATCGGGGTTTTCCATTTGATGTTTGTCGTCGGTGTCCATACGGAGGGAAGGTTCTTCTCGGTGGAGATTCCGGAGCCGTCCGGTCCTCGCCATTGCGGCCAGTTTCCTGCCGCAGCTTTTTCCGAGAAAACACTGAGACTACCCAGAACCAAAGAAAGCCCGATGACGAAAGTGACTGCGATGCGGCGTGATAGTTTCACTGTAT
>DASTVU010000446.1:0-12835 GCA_035758935.1 Pyrinomonadaceae bacterium
ACTCTGCTCGAGCGCCGCAACCTGCAACGAGCCTGTCAAACGAACTGCGTGCGGAATGTTGTATGCCGCACTCTCAGGCTCCAGCTGATCGATGAACCACAGCCGCTCCTGCGCAAACGACAACGGCATCCGATCCGCGCGGACAGCTCGAGCGATCGGAGAAGCTGTCTCTCTCGTTTGCGGAGAGCGGTGTCCCTTGTCGTGAACGAGTCTCGACAAAAGGTCGAGCTTCGCCTGAGAAAGGCCCGCGATCAGCGGTTCATGAGTTGTCATTTATTAAAGGCAGGAGGGACTGACTGCGTACACACCCGCTACCGCGGGCAGTACTGACTGTATCCAGGTCGGGATCTAACTTTTACGGATAGTCTTCGAGTTGATTCAGCGGCAGGCCGCACGGATAGAACAGATTGAAGATCGGCTGCTCGATCAGTTCAGCGAACTTCAACAACATCGGCGCATAACTTTCCAACGGACTCTTGCCGGCCTCGATCGAGTCGAGCTCACTTACCTGCCAGCCGAGACTCTTCGCCAACTGCGCCTGGTCCAACTCTCGCTTTTCACGATGAGCTCGGATTAGTTGTCCGCATTGAGCAGCATCTCGTGATTTACCAGTCTCACTGATCAGCCGCGACGTCGGTGTCGAGAGCTGAATCGCGATCTGGGCCAGCTTCGGCGCCCACTGTTCGATCGGCGACGCACCTGCTTCAAGCTCCTGGTAATCGTCGACCGGCACGTTAAGCTCCGTCGCCACCGTTTCTACGGCGAGACGTTTCTTCTCACGTTCCTTCCGCAACACATCACCGAGTTTCATGACTACCTCCTCAAACATTCGCGGCGGCCGCACCGTCGCTATTCGCGGCGCTGGCTGCAACGATGAGATCAAGCTCGTCAGGCACCTTGAATCCGAGGACGCTATTGCAGAAGTCCTGCCATTCAGACGTCACGTTGTTGAAGATGACGTTCTCATTGGGCCAGATCGATTGGGTGACCGTGTAGTCCTGGTGGAGAAACACGACGTCATCATCCCCGAAGTCAGCGTCATCGGCGCTCTTCTTCCAGTTGATGCGGCTTTCACTCCAGCCCGCGAACTGACGAAAGTCTGACATGTGAAACGCCTTGCAATACTTTCGTTGCGGACGAGCCGGCTTCTCGCCTTCGACACGATCTTCAGCATCGCGCAGATAACGAACCACGTCCGCGCGTCCCGCGGCGAGTGCGATCATCTGCGGTGTTCTTTGATCGCGACCAACTTTGAAAACGTCGGCGCCTTTCTCAACCAGCAAAGCGACCAGTTCCAGATTGCCTTTACCGGCGGCCCAGTTGAGAGGCGTCCATCCCTGTTCGCCTGGCTCGTTAACGTCGGCGCCGCCGTCGATTAATTCTTTGACCGTATTGACTTCACCGGCTCTGACGGCTTCGATCAACGGTGTGTTAGTTAGATTGTCGTAAATGTCGGCCATGTGGATCTTCCTTTCAATTGCTCTTCTCTGTGCAACCTCTGTGTTCTCTGTGGTGAACTGATCTCGGGTAATAACTCACCACAGAGACACAGAGAACACAGAGGTTGCACAGAGAAAAACGATTTACGCGGCTGCGGTTTCCGCTTCCAAAGCAACAAGGTGTCCTTTGCCTTCAAGCGATGAGAGATCGATGTCGGCGATGCAACGAACAGGAACGTAATTCAGTGTCAACGTTCCTTCCAGATGCACCGTCCCTTGTCCTGCTTCGAAATCAGCCTTGCTTAAATCGCTCGTATCACGATCGAGGCGAACGCCCAGTTCAGTACCGCCACGTGTGTCGGTGAACTTAATGTGAATGTGGCCCATGTCAATTCGTTCTTTGAGAATCTGCACGGTCTTTTCGGGACGCAGACTCGCTTCAACCGGATGGTCGCCTTCACTCAAACGGTTCACCAGCTCGCTGCCGCGCGGTCTCGGTTCATTGCTCGGAGGCGGCGGCGGTGGCGGCGGGTTCTTCGCCATCTCTTCCATGCGCTTGCGCAGACTCAACGGCCTCATGTCGGTCCACACTTCTTTGATGTACGCGAGACATTCGGCCTTAGGGCCAGTCTTGCCTGCATCGTTCCAACCCAACGGGTTCTCGCGATCGGCAGGCCAGATCGAGTATTGCTCTTCATGATTGACCACCACCTTGTAGATTGTGGTGTCTTCTCTGTCAGGATCGTTCCAACTCATTTGTCGCCTCCTCTGATTGACGGGGATGCTTACTGCCGGTCGGCGTAAGCCTCGATGATTAAACTCGAAAGTAGATTTGCAAATTTCACCGGGTCTTCGATCTTGTAGTTCTCCACTAACATCGCCTGGTCGTAAAGCAACTGGCAGCAGTCTGAAAGACGCGCCTTGCGATCAGGGTCTTTCATCATCTTGTCCAACGCCTTGATGACGCCGTGATTTGGGTTCACTTCAAGTATTCTGGTCGCTCGCAGGATCGGTTGATTAGCTTCCGCCATCAAACGCTCCATGTTCAGGCTGTACCCTGACTCGCCGCTGACCAAACAGACGGGACTCGATTTCAGACGCTTGGACAGTCGCACTTCCTTGACCTTGTCTTTCAGCGTCTCCTGCATAAATTGCAGCAGATCTTTGAACTGCTCATCCGTGGTGACCTCAGCGTCAGAATCGTTCTTCAGATCGAGATCTCCGCGCGACACTGATTGCAGTTTCTTACCCGCGTACTCGCGCAAGTACTGAGTCAGGAACTCGTCGACTTTGTCTAAAAAGTACAGGACTTCGACATTCTGCTCTCTGAGCACTTCGAGCTGCGGCAATCTCTCGATCGTGGCTCGACTGTCACCCACCGTGTAATAGATCGCCTTTTGCGGCTCCGGCATTCGGTCGACGTATTCCTGCAACGTTGTCTTCTGTTCGGTCGAGTGAGACGATTCGAAGATCAGCAAGTCCTGCAACTTCTCCGTGTTCCGGTAATCCATGAACAGGCCACCCTTGATCGACTTGCCGAGCTCGTTCCAAAACGCTTCGTACTTCGCCCGTTCATCGGCGAGCATCGATTTGAGTCGTTCGAGAACTTTCTTCTCCAGGTGATTCTTGATGACCTGCATTTGCGCGTCGTGCTGAAGCGTCTCGCGAGAAATGTTCAACGGAAGATCGCTCGCATCAACGATGCCTCGCACGAATCTCAGATAGTCAGGCAGCAACTCGCGGCAGTCGTCAACGACTAAAACGTGCTTGCAATAGAGTTGCGGGCCTTTGGGTGGGTCGCCGGTATAAAGACCGTAAGGCGCCTGCGACGGAATGAAAAGCAGCGCGGTGAATTCGACTTTGCCTTCACTTTTCGTATGCAGAATCTCGGCGGGCTCATTCCAGTCGTGAAAGTGTTGGCGATAGAAGTTAAGGTATTGTTCGCGTTCAGTTTCTTTTGGATTTTTCGTCCAGATTGGCTGAATCGAATTGAGCGTTCGTTCGCTAATCGTGACTTGCTTTGAGTCTTCAACAACCAGTCCCGAACTATCCGCTTCGGGCTCTTCGGTTACGAAGTTCATGCGAATCGGATACGCGATAAAGTTACAGTGCTTTTGCACGTGCTTCTGAATCGTGTACTGATTCAGAAAGTCTTCATCGTGATTTTCTGACGCGAGATCGAGCGGCTTCAGGTGCAGGATAACTTCCGTGCCTCGCGTCTTCTTCTCAACCTCTTCAATCTCATAAGTGCCGTCGCCGGTAGATTCCCATTTCACGCCGAGGCTGGATTTCGGAGGTCGCGTCAGGAGAGTGACTTTCTCCGCCACCATGAACGCCGAATAGAAACCAACGCCAAAACGACCAATCAGATCGAGATTCGCGCCCTCCTTATTCACGGCTTGCTGCATGAAAGTCTTGGAACCTGATTTCGCAATAGTGCCGATATTCTCGAGCACTTCTTCGTAACTCATGCCGATCCCGTTGTCCGAGATCTTGAGAATTCTGTTCGCGGGATCGGTTTCGATGAGGATGCTGAGGTCGGGAGAATCTTCGAGCACCGCAGCGTCGGTAAGAGCCAGTACGCGCAGCTTGTCCAAAGCATCGGACGCATTCGCGATCAACTCACGCAGAAAGATCTCTTTGTGCGTGTAAAGCGAGTTGATCACTATGTTCAGGAGTTGTTTGACTTCCGCCTGAAACTCCATCGTCTGCTTTTCCATAGCTAGCATAAGAATTTCGAAATCCGGCCAACGGAAGTTGGCGGATACCTCACGTCCTTTCTACTGGACATACAATCCTCCCGATCGGTCGTTCGGCGAGACTTTGGTAACAAGTGCGCGGTTGACAACCACGTGTGCCTGGAAGCTGACAGCGTTCAAAAGGATCCTGACGCGATCGGCGTCCGGCATGGTGCGTTCAAAAACACCGCAAAGGTCTTTGAAGCGCCCTTCCTTAATCACGACTGGATCGCCTGGTTGAAGCTCTTCCATCGTTTTCACAAAACCATCGCTCCCCAACCGCGACCGGATCAATTCGATGATCTCGTCATCGACCGGCGTCGGAGTGTTGTTGAACATCACGAGGCTGTGAACACCTCTGGTGAATCGTATCCGGTGATAGACCTCGTTGAACTTGAAGCGTGCAAAGATGTAATTCGGGAATAGAGGTTTGACGATTTGAGTTAACTGGCCGGTGAACTGGTTGTACTTATTCACTCGCAACTTGGGAGACAACGTTTCTAATTGTTGCAACGTTCGCAAGTTGCCGCTGGTGCGCTCCTCCTGTTTCAGGTGAGTGTGAACGACATACCAGCAAAGACTATCTCCAATTTCGCTTGACATGATGACACCGCTGCTTTCGTTTCTGTGGGTTGATCCTGGCGAGGTGAAATGGGGCGGCAACGGTTCACCGAGAGTGAGATCGACTGCAAGGCAAAGCTGCCGCACTTAGAACCACGAAGTCTTCCTTTGTGGTTCACAACTTATGAATCAGTCAATGGTACTGACGAGAGGTCAGCCGAAAAACTCTGGCCTACCGCTCGACAGGTGTGGGTAAGCCCTTACTATCAGAACGCGTAAAATGCCTGAACTTTGGATCTGGGATTTCGAGGGCGATCGTCTCGGCCTGAGCTTGAACTGCGGTTAAACGAAATGGGTTGCGGTTAACTCAATTCTCCGACGACGCTCTTTTCTTTACTCAATATTGTTCGAATGGCGTTTCCTTGATTCTAGTAATTTAGTAAATGATGCCGATCGGCCTGCTCTTGTTTGAAAATCAGGCCTTTCGAAAACTATCGAGGTTAATAAAGATTCTTTTTTGTCTCAGAACCACCTGAGACAACTCATCAAATTAGGCGCACCCATCACGTTTGGTATGCGAGCTTGAAAGAGCAACTGGGCATTCAAATGAGGAAACCGTAGATTCGGGAGGCTGCGGAGGTTACACGATGAGTTCAGACGAGTCTTTAACGAGTTGCTAAATAATTCCTAACTGGATGCTAAAACTACGGGTGATAAAAACGAACATTATGTGTAATTAAATTAGTTAATGTGCATGTCTCCAAACTCGCACTTGTGTCCAAACTCGCACTTGTGTCCAAACTCGTACTTGCCTCCAATCTCGTACTTGGACACAGTCAGTACCGTCCGCGGTAGCGGATGGGTACGAAGTCGAAGCGCTCGTATCCCAAAAGGCTGCGCACCCATCCGCTACCGTGGACGGTACTGACTGCGTCCAAGTACGAATCGTGAACCTTGCGGCAAAGTAACGAGGGTTTGTTAGGCAGGTAGATACTTAATCTATGAAACCAACACGCTTCAACATATTCTTGAACCGTTGATCGTCATGCAGATGTCTGAGTTCGGGGCTAACCTTCAACCACACCAACCAATCATTGTGCTCCTGGTAAAGCTCTTCAAGTAGTTCAAACACGCGCTCTTCTGGGCCAAGCGCAAGATGAATTACCAACATCGCGTAAGGTGAAACATATTTTCGCTGAGCTATCTCCTGCAACACATTGAGCAACGTCTCGGCTTCAGCGCGCTGGCCGGCAAGCGCGTGGGCGTAACCCATGAAACCCATTGCCAGATACGCTTCTTCATCGAGTTTGTAGATAAACTGAAACTCTTTAATAGCTTCTTCCCAGCGCTTCTGTTGGATATAAACGCAACCCAACACAAAATGAGTGGGCATGTAATTGGGTTCCAACTCCATTGTGCGATACAGATGCTTCACCGCTCTATCGTACTCGCCGCGCAGATAGTAGGTCGTAGCGATGTTCATGTTGACCTGGAGTGAAAACGGATCGAGCTCGAGAGCAGTCTCGTAGTGTCGTAACGACTCTTCGTATCGACCCATGAACGTCAGATAGGACCCGTATCGCTGGTGTGCTGAAACGAGATACGGATCCAACTCCAGCGCTCGTCTGAACTCCCTTTCCGCCCGCATCCAATCATGCTCGTAATAGACGTAAATCAGCGCCAACGAGGCGTGGGCTTCGGCTATATTCTCGTCGATTTGGACGGCTTTCAGCGCAGCTTCTTTAGCCTTGGGCAGCACTTCACGCGGTTGAAGGCTAACGTTCGAAAGTCGGAAGTAAGCATCGGCCAGGCCGCAGTACGCCAGCGCGTAATTCGAGTCAATCTCGATCGCCTGTTTGAAAGCGTCGATAGCTTTCAAGACCCACTCTTTGTTGTACTTATTCCAGAAGTAGCGGCCTCTCAGGTAGAGATTGAAGGCTTCGATCTTGTCGGTTGGTTGTTTTGTCAGACGTATCTGATCCTGACGAGTGAGCTTAAACTTCAAACTCTCGGAAATCGCCTTCGCGATCTCGTCCTGAATCGCGAGAATGTCGTTGGGAGTACGATTGTATTGCTCGCCCCAGAGCTGCGAACCGTCGGAAACCTTGACCAGTTCACCCCTGATGATCAGTTTTTCACCGAGCCGCATGACTCTGATCATCATCACGGCTTTTACGTTTAGTTGAAACCCAACTGTTTGCGGGTCAAGATCTTTGCCTTTGAAGCGGAACACGGTGCTGCACGCAAGAACCCGCAGCTTCGGAATGCGAGAGAGCATGTTGACAATGCTTTCAGTGATTCCTTCCGACAGATATTCGACGTTCGGATCGCTCCCCGGCATCTGGGATGGGAACACAGCGAGTGAGTCAATCGTCTCATCCTGAGACTCGGTTTGAGTGTCAGGTCGACGCGCCACAGTGGCCGCCGGCTTCTCGGCGGGCACTTCTGTCACTTCAGCCAGGAAACGATAGCCGCGACGCGGTACGGTCTCGATAAACTGGTGCGTAAGCTGATCGTCGCCGAGCGTTTTACGCAAGATCGACATGCTGACAGTGATGTTGTTCTCCTCGACAATCGAATCAGGCCAGATCTCTCGCATCAAGTCTTCTTTCACGACGAGTTGACCGCGCATTTCGACGAGAAACAGCAGCAAGTCCAGGATCTTAGGTTTGAGTGGAACTGGCTGACCCTGAAACAGAAGTCGGCGTTGCCCCGCCTCAAGACGAAAGCCTTTAAACTCATAAACTCTTGAGTCAACGTTTCGCTGCATAAAAACTTGGCTCACCGAATTATCGGATCCTTGGTGGGCAGGTCAATCTTGATGTCAGCACGAGGCTGGGGAGATTCCGAAACCGTCGTTGAAAACACTTATGCCCAACCGGAACGGTTAGGCTCGGGTGTCCTCAACTCCGAAATTAACGAGCTATTGGGAAACCATCTGGCGAGCCCGCCAGATTCTGAGCTGGTTTTTTGCTCGTTCGAATGCCGGGTCGGGGTGATAATACGAGGAAGGTTTTCAGGAATCAATAGAAGCCCGTAGGGTAAGACCCGTATAGGTCACGGCATTTGAAAAGTTTGCTCTCAATCCCGCCCACGGCAGTGGGCGGATTGTTCAAGTCCTTTCTATAAACATCTCCTAAACCGAATCGCAATCCCGCCCACGGCAGTGGGCGGATTTGTTCAGGTCCTTTCTATTAATCCAAGGTTGTTGATAAATAGATCGGGCTTGAAGAATCCGCCCACTCCCGTGGGCGGGATTCAAATCTCTGAGAGCGTGGGGCGTTGTAGAAAGGACTTGAACAATCCGCCAACTGCCGTTGGCGGGATTTCGATCCTTTTTGTTCCAGTGCGGTCAGCTTTCAACCAGCGCCCGTGGTCCAAAGTTTTCAACGGGCCCCGAGCCGCGGCTGCGCAGTCCCAGCACGTTGCGGCAGTATTCGATCCACTCCGGCGTGACATCGCTGAAGATGATGTTCTCGTCGATAAAAATGCCGTCAGTTACCGTGAAATTCCTCTGCAGATAGACGTAGTCTGCGTCGGTCAACTGTCGTGCAATTTCCACAGTCTCGCCATCGACTTCTTGTCTAATCAGGCGTGCGTTGTCCGGCTTTTCAATCCAGCCGGGGAACTGACGCAGTTGATGTAGCGGATATGCTTTACAGTATTTTCCAAGTATGGTCATAGGCTCCCTTCAAGACTTGGGGGATCGAGAGTACTTAACCAACCTAGTTCAATCGCCAAAAATGATCCCATCACCGAATATGATTCCGTCGCCGAAAATAATTCCGTCACCAAAGATGATCCCATCGCCGAAGATGATTCCGTCACCAAAAATGATCCCATCGCCGAAAATAGTCCCATCACCAAAGATGATCCCGTCGCCGAAAATAATTCCGTCTGCGATCGTGACGCCGTTGGCGACCAGATCGCCGGTTCCGATCAGAATGCCGTCGCCCTTCAACTGTTCATTATTAATGACAGATCCGGCAGCAAGCGTTTCACCGTTCGAAAGCACGATGTCGCCCGGCAACAAAATTCCGTCGTAAGTTCCAGTCGAAGGCACACTACGAACGCCTCTCAACACCGGATCAGCAAGGATTAAGCTATTCAAATTCAGCGAATTACTCGAAATCTCGACGGCATCAGTGATCAGCGTGTCGTTTGAGATTGTCAGGCCATCAGCAAGGAAGTCGTTATTGGACCAGATTACGCCTCCGTTCTGAATGGGTTGTCCGCTGGAAGTGAGGAAGCCTCGGTTGAGGATAAGGCCGTCAGCAAGCAGAAATCCGTCACCGAGGAGTTCGCCGGAGCAATATGGTCCTTGAAAGCGAGTGATTAGCCCCGGTCCTGTCATCGTGTTGAATTTGCGAACGATGGTCGTGCTCCAACTAAAATTGCTGCCGGCGAATGACGAAAAGTGAGTCACTGAACCAGTCAAAAGCGGTGCACCGATTTGGACCGGCGAGGAGAGATCCCGGCGCACTGACTGCACCAGTCTCATCGCGCCTTCGATATTCAGTTGGCCTGCACCCTGCTCTAAAACTCCGGCGCGGTCCAGCTTCTGCGCCGTGTACTCCATAAAAGCCTTCACCATGTTTGGCGTCAGCTTGGGATTGAGCTGGAGCATCAACGCAGCCGCGCCGGCTGCGATTGGCGTTGCCACCGAAGTACCGCTCATTCGCATTACTTTCATCGATGCGGGAGTGAACAGTCCCGACTCATTCAAAATCGGATTTAGTGTGACCAGAAGACTGTTGCGAGACTGCGCAAAGACGAGCTTGTTACCGGGTGCAACCAGATCGGGTTTCAACAAGTTGTCGTGATGCTTAACTCCGCTTTCGTCGATCCAATAGCTACGTGTCGGACCACGTGAACTAAAACTTGTGATCCCATCGTCGAGCCGGTGGTCAGTTTGAAAACTATTCGCCGCGCCGACGGTAATTGCCGAAGGCTCATTGCCGGGCGAATGAATCGCGCCATACAGTTTCGCGCCCTTCAAGTCTTTTCCTTCGTTACCCGCAGCTACGAATACCGCGATGCCGGAGTTCACCAAACCGCGAACTGCACGGCACAGCGCGTCATATTTATACGACTCGACCGCACGGGTGCCGAGACTCAGGTTGACAATGCGGATGTTGTACTGGCGAGCGTGCGTTGCGACCCAATCGAGTCCAGCGAGAACGCTCTCAACAGTTCCCTCGCCAATCTTATTCAGCACGCGAACATTAATTAAGGAGAGGCCAGGAGCGACTCCTTCGTAAGACGCGCCTGCGCCCGTGCCACCGGCCGCCGCGGCTGCGACGAACGTGCCGTGTCCGTACGGATCGTCCGTTCGATTCTCGCCCGTGAAATCAACGCTCGCGATTATTCGATTCCCACCGCCTGACGCAGCAAACTGCGCGTGATTGGTGTCGATACCTGAGTCGAGGACAGCGATGCTCATTCCGGAGCCGTCAATCGATCCGCGCCCTGCGGACACGGCGCCGGCCTGACCAGCATCCGCGCCAGTGGTAACTGAAACGTGTCCGAGCGTGCGGACCGTCTCATTCGACGACACATGCGAAATCTCCGGAAAAGCAGCGAGTTCACCCACCAGATTGAATGGCAACGTCAACGAGAAAATGCCGAGAGCTTTCATCTGCCGGCGTTCGTGAACACCGTTTTGCGCGAGGAATGCGTTGAGGCGACCACTTCTCGGGGCCTCAAGTGTTGCGATTACCGTCACGAGCTCGTCGGGGGCATGCTTGTCGTCCTTTAATAAAGGGGAGATCTTGTTTCCTTTTTTCGAATGAGACGGTTTGTCAGCGCGTCCGGCGTGGGCGACACGAACAAAGCTCAGGCAGTTAAAATTGGTCAGCAGTAACGCGATTACAACAGAAACAGCCGAGAGGGATCGGGGACTTATCCGTTTCATGACCGTCAGGGGCTCCTTGTCGAGAATGGAGGTCGCCCTTCGCACGAAGATCCAGCCGGTTCGCCGCGGATACAATGGCGCACGGCAGCCTCGACAGGAAACCTGTTTTTTGTTGGGGATGAAGAGTAATCACGTGCGTCTGGGCGATTTTAGCTGGGAAGCTAATCTCGTGGCGGACTATAGGTCAGCAGCGAAGCGACAATCTTTAACTTTATCCTAATTGTTGCTAACGAATCATAAACGCGCCTCCATTACTTAGGCCACCCTCATGTAAATCGTGAAAATCTTGTTAATCCTGTCCAAATTGTTGATAGGATTTAGAAATCCGCCAACTTCCGTTGGCGGGATTCAAGACTCCAAATAGTTCGGATTATGGAAGGGATTTGAAGAATCCGCCCACTGCCGTGGGCGGGATTTTACGCAGCATTCCGCAGGGAAAGTGTTCTGGCGGTCAGGATCAATAATTCGTGAGAATCTCCTCCGGCTTGAAGCCCATCTTGCCGAGGCGTTCGCGGGTTTGATCGATCATTTCGCGGGAGCCGCAGATCAGCGAGACTGGCGAGGACAGATCTGGGAGGACGTGGTCCAACAGGGACTGCACATAGCCCGTCGGACCGGACCAGTCGTGACCATCCGGACGAGAAATCACCTGCCGCAGTTCAACGCCCGCGTTCTCCCACGCCTCGGTTTCATCGCGATAACAAAAATCGTCCGGAGTGCGCGCACCGTAAAGCACCACCAGTTGTCCGAACTCTTTCTTACGTTTCAATACATGCCGCAAAGCCGAACGTAATGGCGCCACCCCCGTTCCCATCGCGACAAAAACCAGATCGCGTCCAGTCATTTCGTCGAGCCTGAACCCGCACCCGCACACGTCAAGCAGTTCAATTTTGTCGCCCACGCACATGTCATAAATGACGCGACTCGCGCCGGCTTTCTGTTTCACAAGCACTTCAAGGTCTCGATCTGCGGGCGCTCCGGCGAGAGCAAAGTAAGCCGGTTCCTCACCTTCCACACGCAATATCGCGACCTGTCCGGGCGTGAAATCAATCGCTCGCTCGGGGCGCAGATCGAATGAACGCGTAAGCCTGGCCTGCTCACGAATACCTGAAATGACGAGTGTCTGTGCTTTGTTCGGTTCCATCGGTCCAGGCAGTTTACCAAATCAATCTTCCCATTCTCACGGGATCTGTTTACAATTCCCCTCCCCATGAAATACCGGCTTCTGACAACTGCCGTGGTTCTTTCGCTCTGCGTCTTAACGGTCCAGGCGCAGTCTGGTAGAAGACACACAAAACCCGAGCCCGCAGCCCCGGTGCCAACGCCGACTCCTGAACCCACACCAACGCCGAAAATAGAAGAAAAGAAATCCGAGCTATTGCTCCATATCGGAGCCGATCGTGATGATGCCTTCGCCACTTTTCCTTTCGCATACTACGACGTAGTAGTTCGTGGTTGCGCCGACCGGCTGCGCGCCGGATCATCGGCGAGTATTGAGATATCAGATCGATCGTTGAATAGAGGAGAGGCGATCAAAAGGGCGAAAGCCGATACGACCACTTATGTGGTTCTGCTGACGCTCAAATACGACTCGATGGCACGTTCTTACGACGACATGGTTCTTGAGTTTGTGGTGTTCGCACCCAGCACGGCGAAGATAGCGGTCAACGGACGGAGTTATCTGAATAGCAATCGCGCTGGACCGGTAAGCGTCCCCCGTGGCTCGTCAAACGTGTTGTATCGCGAACAGCTCTTAAGAATCGCAGGTGAAGACGCGGGAAACAGAATAGTTAAATCATTGCACCTTGACGGCGAGATTTCGAAAAAGCCTTAGCTGAGGGGGCTTGGTGCTTTGTGCTTGGTGCTTGGTACTTTGTGCTTTGTGCTTGGTGCTTGGTACTTTGTACTTGTTTAGTCGCACTAAGCACAAAGAACAAAGTTCAAAGAACAAAGTTCAAAGTTCAAAGTTCAAAGTTCAAAGCACAAAGCACCAATCACAAAGTTCTAACCACTATTCCTCATAAATCTTCTCAATCACATCTCGATACTTATCATCAATAACTCTGCGCTTCACTTTCAAAGTCGGCGTGAGTTCGCCTCCTTCAATCGTAAATTCATCCTCCAACAGCGCGACTTTCTTGATGCGCTCGTACTTCGCGAGGTTTGGAGTCAACGCATCGATC
>DASTVU010000447.1:0-6103 GCA_035758935.1 Pyrinomonadaceae bacterium
CCTGATTGTGAATGGGTTGCTGGCCGCTTTTGAGGTCGATGATTGCGAGACGGCGCATCGCCAGACCGACCGAGCCGTTGATGTAGAAGCCATCCTCGTCGGGACCGCGGTGACGAATGGCGCCGTTCATCCGCGCTAGCAGTTGCTCGTCAACCGGTTTTCCGTCGTTTCGAACGATCCCTACGATTCCACACATAAGTGGCTTATATTAAACCATATCCACAGATTACGCAGATTCTGCCAATCAATCTGCGTAATCTGTGGATACAATGCAGAAAATGAATCTACCCGAAGAGCTTGAACGAGCCAAAAACCTGCCTCCCGTGCGACTTTCCGAGCGTGCGATTTGCGATCTCGAACTGCTCGCCGTCGGGGCTTTCAGTCCGCTTGATCGCTTTCTTGGGCGCGCAGATTACGAACGTGTCGTCGCAGAGATGCGCCTCGCGAATGGTCATCTGTTTCCGATACCTGTCACGTTGCCTGCGGCCGATGATGAACCAATCTCACTCGATAGCGAAGTCGCTTTGGTTGACTCGCGAAATGACATCCTCGCGGTGATGACGATCGAAGAGATTTACGAATGGGACCTCGCGGCGACGGCGCGCGACGTCTTCGGAACTAACGATGAGCGCCATCCGCTCGTCGCTGAAATGCACCGCTGGGGAAGACGAAATATTTCCGGGCGTCTGAAAGTGCTTTGTCTCCCGGCTCACTACGACTTTCGTGAGCTGCGTCTATCGCCGGCCCAAACACGCAGTCGTCTCGAAGCGACGGGGTTCGAGAACGTCGTTGCATTTCAAACTCGAAATCCATTGCATCGCGCGCACGAAGAGTTGACTAAACGCGCTGTCGAAGAGGTTAACGGCGTGTTGTTGTTACATCCGGTGGTCGGAATGACTAAACCCGGCGACATCGATTACTTCACACGCGTTCGCACTTACAAAGCACTCGCAAATAAGTATTACGATCAGAATCGAATTGTGCTGTCGCTGCTGCCGCTGGCGATGCGAATGGCCGGCCCTCGTGAAGCGTTGTGGCACGCGCTGATCAGACGAAACTACGGCGCCAACCACATGATCATCGGACGCGATCACGCCAGCCCAGGCAACGATTCCACCGGCAAACCATTTTACTCTCCGTACGCCGCACAGGAACTGGTCCAAAGTCTCGAGGATGAAGTCGGCGTCAAAGTTTTGCCTTTCGGCGAATTTGTTTACCTCCCGGAAGAACGGCGTTATGAGGACGTGAGGAAGATCGAACCAAGCGCCGTGACAGCACAACTTTCCGGCACGCAGGTGCGTGAATGGTATCGAGAAGGTGGAGCAGAACTGCCGGGGTGGTTTGCGCGACCGGAAGTCAGTGAAGCGATTGCGACAACGTACCCACCGCGTCATAAACAGGGGTTTTGTATCTGGTTTACGGGGTTGAGCGCGTCGGGGAAATCTACGACGGCTGAGATACTGACGGTGTTACTGCAGGAATTCGGAAGACAAGTAACGCTGCTCGACGGCGACGTCGTGCGCAATCATTTATCGAAGGGACTCGGTTTCAGCAAGGAAGATCGCGATTCAAATATCCGGCGGATTGGTTTTGTGGCGGCTGAAATCGTGAAGCATCAGGGTACGGTTATCTGTGCTGCCGTGAGCCCGTATCGGGCCACACGCAACGACGTCCGCAACATGGTTGGTGCTGGGCGGTTTGTCGAGGTGTTTGTGAATACGCCGCTAGAGGAATGTGAACGGCGCGATGTGAAGGGAATGTATCTGAAAGCGCGTCGTGGTGAAATTAAAAACTTCACCGGTGTGGATGATCCTTACGAAGCGCCGGTGCAGCCGGAGTTGGTGATTGATACGATCGCGAATTCCGCGGAGGATAATGCGCGGTTGATTGTGAAGTATCTCAGCGAGCGTGGGTTTCTCAGGTAGATCGTTGACAGGATTAACAAGATTTTCAGGATTTACAAAGATTCAATCTTGCCAATCATGAAAATCCTGTTAATCCTGTCTAAGATGATCCAACAGCCGCCTTGCGGCGTGCGAGGACGCGGGCGGCCTGGAGTTCAGCCAATTCCTGTTTCGCGAGTTGCTGCTGCCGCCGCCGATCTTCCGCTCTCTCTTTGAGAATGACCGCGCCCACCGCGACGAAGATGAAATAGAAAACCAGCAACTGTGATCTTTGTCGATAGGCAGTACCGACGTTCCCCTGAAACAGGGAATACGCGAGTGTCAGCATCGTGGTGAAGATGATGATCGGAGAAACTTGCCGCAGTCGATGCTTGATCGAGTACCACAACCCAAGCACCAGCAGTGGAAAGGCAAGCCACCACACAATCATCTCGGGTAACGTAATAGTCTGCCTCAATGTCGCGAAATCCCACGGAAACGGCGCGAACATCAGATAGAGCAAACCGATCGGAATCACCGTCAACGCGCCTTCAGTAGTTTGCACGTCAACGTCCTTCATAAATCCTGATCCCGCGGCGGCCTGGTCCTCACGGCTTGTTTGCACCATCTTCAGGCTCGCATATCGCTCAAACTGTACGCTCGCACCCTGCAGCACACCGAACCAGGTGAACGCGAGCCCAATGGCCGCTACCGCTATAAAACGTTGCACAAATCCGTGGGCGCTGAATGCTTTCGACCCCAAAAAGAAACTTCCTGCAACGGCAGCCGTCATCATGTAGAAGATATAGAAACGGAAACTGAATAGCGCGAGCAGCGCACCGATCAAAACTACTACATAGCCGACCGTGATCTTTTCCATCAGTCGCAGCGTTGCAAGAATCGAAAGCGCGAGTGCAAGAATGATCATGCCGTCTTTCAGCGCTTGCGATGACCAGAGAATGAGCGACGGGAAGAACGCAACCAGCACTGCGGCTAGTTTTGAAACACGCGTGTTGCTGAACAGGGTTTGCGCGACGTGGTAAACGACGATTGCCGTTGACGCACCGATCGCTGCGTTGATGAGCTGAATCGCGAGCATGTTCCGGCCAATGACCTCGTAAACAGCCGCCACCATGTAAAG
Organism: Pyrinomonadaceae bacterium; assembly: GCA_035758935.1. Taxonomy (GTDB): domain Bacteria; phylum Acidobacteriota; class Blastocatellia; order Pyrinomonadales; family Pyrinomonadaceae; genus PSRF01. The sequence continues at coordinate 3,025 of DASTVU010000447.1, forward strand.
CATTCCCCACGCGCTCGCTCCCGATTGCGTAAAGCTGAGGAACTTACCGGCGTGATACTCATCGCCATGCCAGGATGCCACGAGTGATTGACCGAAGATGTCGTAAGTGTTTGCGTCGCCTCCGAAGAATTCTTCCGCGTGGCCTACAAAGATGGCCATGGCGAGCACAATCCTGATAATTACCGCGACCAGGAAAAGACGCATTAGAAAGGTGCGCTGTTCGGGTGAGCGAGCGAGAATAATGATTGCCGGCACAGAGGTGAGTACGCATAAGGCGAGGGCGCCGGGGCCTTCCTCTGGCCTGATGAAAATCACGCCGCCGAAAATAGCCAGAATCGAGGCGATAATCAGAATATTCATAACGCAACTACTTAAACGTCGTCCGGTAGGTCGGGACGAGTTTTTCGCTCAATCAGAAACTGATCTTCCTGGCTCAATTCCTTGATCGTTTTGGCCGGGACACCGGCAATTAGTTTACCCTCTTCTGTCAATGCCGCGGTAATCACGGAGCCGATACCGACGATCGATCTCGCGGGAATCGCGCTGCCGGGAGCCATGCGAATCTCGGAACCCATGTAAACGAGGGATCCAATCGTTATTGGCAGAGTTCGCTGGCGATTGTGGGTCCAGATGGACGAATTTCGGCCTCCGAGTATTACACGCCGCCCGATCTCCACTCGATCTGTGAAGTCGATTTTATGCCCGGTGGTGACGATGCTGCCATCGCCAAGTAGAAATACCGGATCGATCTTGTTGACGACATCGGGGTCGGGAATGGAGTTGATTTCGTTCATCCGGATGATCTCGCAGTATCGTCCAAGGCTAACTTCGTCTCCGCCGCGAATGATGTTCAGGTGACCGATACGTACGTGATCCTTGATCGTGAGTTTCTTGACGCGCGTGACGACGTTGAAATGGCCCATCTGCACGTCGTCGTCAATATCGCATTCTCCGGCATCGATAATGCTGAGACCGATGCGAACTCGTTTGCCGATCTTGTAGCCGAAGCACAGGCGATAGATGGGTCGTTTGAGGAAAGAAGGCAAAACCGCGCATACCGCCAGCATCAGCAAACGCAATTTGCCTGGTTTGTGCATCGCAGTATAGGTCCAATAGGTCCAACAGGACCTATTCTGTTACCGAACTAGCTGACGGCTTTCAAGCTCTGCCGTGGCACTCTCGACCTGGTCCTTCGCAGCCTGCTCACGGACCCACGAGAGCAGCTCAGGAATTCCACGCTCGAGTGAAACCTGCGGTTCGTAACCGAGTAACGACTTTGCCTTCGAAATGTCGGCGACGCAATGACGTATATCTCCCTCGCGATACTTGCCTACAATCTCCGGCTCCAAATCAACTCCCAAACCTTGAGCGAGTAAACGACTAACTGCGCGGATCGACGTCGCCCGTCCCGTGCCGACATTAATCGCCTGGTAATCCGCCGCATTCGTATCTAGCGCCAGAAGGTTGGCGCGCACGATGTCGCTGACGTGTACGAAGTCTCGTGTTTGTTCGCCGTCTTCAAACACGAGGGGGCGATTGTGATTGAGTAAACGCGCCGAGAAGATCGCACACACACCCGTGTACGGATTCGAAAGAGCCTGCCTCGTGCCGTAGACGTTGAAGTAACGCAGCGCGACCGAAGGAATCCCATATGAACGGCCGACCGCGAGACAAAATTGTTCCTGGTCCTGTTTTGTCACGGCGTAAACGGACGTCGGAAACAGAGGCTTCTCTTCGGAGGTAGGCGCCGGCGATAGTTGTTTAGCGCATTTCGGACAGTTCACTTCCCACTGGCGCTCGAGCAGTTGCTCCACGGGACGCAGTTGCGGAGCAACGATGCCACAGCTCTCACACTTGTACGCACCCTCGCCATAGATCGACATCGACGATGCAACTACGAGCTTCTTGATCTGCGGCCGGCGAGCGAGAATCGCTTCCAGCAAAACAGCCGTACCGAGATCGTTGGCGCGAACGTATCGCTCGATCTCATACATCGATTGGCCCACGCCGACTTCCGCCGCTTCGTGGTAAACCACATCGATGCCTTCGAGTGCTTTATCGACAAGCTGTCGATCGCAAACATCACCCTGAATGAATTCAGCCGCCGGATTCAGATAAGCAGGCACGGCATTCTCACCGTGCACCTGAGGCACAAGCCCGTCGAGCACACGCACGCGATGCCCTCGATCTACAAGAGCATCCACGAGGTGGGAACCAATAAAACCGGCGCCACCCGTAACCAGTACATTAGCGTTTTCCAACAATTGACTCCTTGTTTCCCTTGCTGTTGAAATCTTGCTTAGCCGCGATTCTCCGTGGCCCGTGTTCGCACGACCGCATCAACCGGCTCTTTAGCATCACTTAGAACGGACTTAAAGATCTCATAGACGCGCGGCGTTTGGGTTATCGCGGAGTATTTCTCTTCGACAGTAACACGGCCCGCATTGCCCAGCCGTTGGCGCAACTCGTGCGAGCGCAACAGGCGGCTGAGTTTTTCCACCCACTCATCTTCCGTTCCGGCGATGAAGCCGTTTTGATCGTCCTGAATGATGTCCGTATTAACACCAACCGGCGAACAGACTGTGGGAATTCCGAGCGCCATAAACTGAAGCGCTTTCAGACCACACTTTCCTTTGCTCCAACGATCGTCAGGCAGCGGCATCACGCCGATATCGATAGCATTCAGGTCGTCGAGCTCTGTCTCAGCACGCCAGCGCATTGCTTCAACGTCAACCGGCGGGCAGTCGTATGTGGGTGTGCCGATGACGCGCAAACGAAACGATTCACGCTCCGCGAGTTTTTTTAGTGCGCCACGCAAGGTATCCAGATGCTGGACCGTACTGTGACTGCCGGTCCAACCGATCACTGGTGGACCACTCTTTTCTTTGCGTGGCGGCACGCGATATTTTTCCGTGTCGATAGTGGTGGGAATCACAGTCACACGATCATTAACCTGCCCTGCATACTCCGCGAGATAAGGATTACCGACCATCACGTGCGACGCGATCCGGCAGATGGTTTTTGTTTTCGACGCAAATTTCAGATAGCTCAAATAACCGTTTGAAGGACTGCGGTACGA
>DASTVU010000448.1:0-6594 GCA_035758935.1 Pyrinomonadaceae bacterium
TGACGGTGATGGCGAGGGAACTGGCGACGGCTCAGGTGAAGTTGCTACCGGCGAAGGTGTGGCAACTGGCTCAGTATTGGTTGAGCTTTCAGTCGCGGCTGAAGCTTTTTGTGAGCGCTGCCCCAACCCGTAGTAAAGCGCGACAGCTAACACACCCAGAAACAACGCAATTCCCGCAACGACAAACAGAGCGCGACTTTTCTTCGGACGAGACGCAGATTCAACTGCTGAATCGTCAACGACCTCGAGGGCCGTTTGATCGAAGTCACACTTTTCGTCCGAGTCAGGAAAGAGGAAGAGACATTGGGGGCAACGCTTCATGGGGGGAAAGGATGAGACGGTTTACATGATGTCAGAACTTGAAGGGCTTCTTGAGAATGCGACCAGTTTTCTTAAGGATTGAACCCACCTTGTTATCGTCTTTCTTTTCGGCCGTGGCCGCAGGTTTGGTTTGTGAACTGGTGGACGCTTTTGTGGAGGTCTTTTTCACAGGCACTATGGCTGCCGCTGGTTTTGCAGTGGCCTTCGGTTCCTTCGGTTCCTCAACGGGTGGCTGAGGCTCGGGCTCGGGCGCTGCCACCTGCACTGGACTTTCAGCAGGTGCCGGATTCGCGCTGCTTTCGACCGTTGCGGGCGTATACGCGGTCTGTGCCGCTTTCCGTTGGGTTGACACGAAGTAAACCATCCCCAGCACGAGCGCGAGAATCAAGGTGGCAAATGCAGGCACGGCGCGGTTGCGCCTCGGCGTAGCCTTGGCGGTGACCGTCGTCAGGGCGTTCATATTCGGCAGAGTGCGCGAATCTAAAACGAGGAGAACTCCATCCATATCGCAAAGACTCTGGTCGTCCTCGTAAATAAACTCACACTGGGGGCACCGTTTCATCGGGCGATTCTCCTGGAGTGGCTGTGGTGGATAAGGGGCCTGCGGACGTTAGAGCCGGAGTGAGTGATCTCCGCAGGGCTCCAGAGTACACCCGAAGGGGTATGTAAAACAAGATTAAAGATTGACAGGAATTTTCAGGATTTCCAAAAAATCATGTAAATCCTGCTCAAATCCTGTTAATCCGTCTAAAGATACCGCTCGGTGAGGACGTTCCGATGGTGGGCGACGTGCCCGGCAATAATGTAAGCCAGCGAACGAACGGTGAACGGGTAATCACTGGCGACGCCGGTCCTTGACCACGCCTCGTCCGGAAGTGTCTTGAAAAACGAGATAGTTGCCAGGCGGACGTTCCTGAACTCCTCAACCAGGTCAGCCCAGGAGGTATTGTTTGCGTGTGCCGACTGAACGGCCTGATCCTGGTCAAAACTGGGCAGTGCGTCCTGAAATCCGCGCGCAAACCAAAACGCTCGATAGAGAAAAAGACGTTCCCCGTCGTTTACGTGGTTCAGGACCTCGCGAATAGTCCACTTTCCCGGTTCGTAAGAGTGCCGGCTTTTTTCCTCCGAAATGCCTTGAAGAAACTGAACAGTTTCGTCCATCTGACTCTCAATCGCGGGCACGATCTCGTCACTCGTTATAAGGTCGATATATTTGAAATAGTAGGAAGCAGCTTCAGATGTTTGTGGTCGTGTCATTTGGTGGAAATCCTAGCAAAATTGGCCATTTTTGTAACCAACCGGTGCCTTCGGGTGTCTATCTAATCTTCATTGAATCTGTGTAATCTGTGGATAAAGCTATTCCCATCAAGAACCAAAACATCATCGCCACTTCAGCATCGCCATAGTTGTAATTCACCAACGAACTCGCGAGAAATCCTGTCAACGCGCCGAGAATACCCAGCAAAACGCCGTAAGCGTGCGTATCGCTTAGATCAGCCGCTGCCCTTTCAGCACGACCAACAAACAACCAGAACGCGATCATCAGCCACAGCCAAAGCGCCAGCATCGGCAGGCCACGATCGAATGCCAGTTGTAGCGGAGTCGAATGCAGGTGAAGCATGTCTTTACCGGGGAAACCCCATTCGGTCCAATGCTTTTGCATCGCATCCATGCCGTGTCCGAAGAGCGGGTGAATCAGAATCCGCGAGAGGCCAACACGAGCAACCTGCATCCGCAGTGACGAGCTTGAATCACCCAGTAAGAGAGCACTCGGATCGCGTGTTTGCCACACCACCACGGCGCCGAAGGCCAGCACAAAGAAGAGCGCAAACGTAAAAACGACCTTCATTTTCCCGCGCAACGATCGCAACGCAATCACGGTCGCGCCGATCACAAACGAGACGATAACGGTTCTCATCGCCGTGAACACAAGACCGGCAGTCAACAACGCCGCCGCCAGAATCGCGACTCTGAAATACTTGTTCGGACCGTGATTACGTAGATTTGCAAGGGCGAGACCAAGCGCGAGGAGGGCAATCATCTGCATCAACTCCGCAAACGTCTGGTAGTGACGGGTCCAGCCCGAGGCGCGAAAGTGATGATTGCGCTCAGTTCCAATCATTCCGGACGTTAGGGGCTGATTCAGCGTGAATGAACGCTCAACCTGTTCACCCTTTGAGATGATTCCGACTGATACCGGCTTGTTCACTGGTGCATCAGCCAGTAATCGATCGACATCGGTGGTCGAATAAACACGACGACGATTGATCTGCCAGATGGTGTCGCCCGGTTGAATCCCAACCTGTTGCAAAGGACTGTTCGCGGCAATCGACTCAACCGCGACTCCGCGTCCACGCAACAGATCGAAACCACTGTAAAGCGCACCTACCGAACCGGAGACAATCAACAACACAGTCAAAGCGAGCGCTGACGAACGGGTCACCGTCGCTCGCGCCAGATAAAAGAGGAAAACGCACCATGACGCCTGAAGCTTGGCGATGCTGATGCGTGGTTCTTCAGAAAGCAGTGCGGAAATAAGCGTCCAAAGCAGTGACAAGACGATGATCAGGTCAAATTTCGACCTTCGCAGACCCAGATTTCCGGTGCTGAGCGTTCTGATCACCCATCCGAGTCCGGCAATTCCGACGCCTATCGCACTCGCCGCCACTGAATGCGGCGCAGAGGCAACGTAGATTGCGAGTCCTGCGAGAGCGATTTGCTGCCCCAGTTTTCCGCGCGAATTTTGATCGATTGCGGACATAGCTTTTCTTCAGAAATACTTGCGTTGACACCCTTTATTTACGCATGTTAGCGTATCTCGCGGCTGTTTTGCCGGAAGTTGCTAAGTCGAGTAAGAACGCGCGCTTAACTGGAATGGCATGTCCCGCTGCCCGCTGCTACTATTGACGCCGCCGACAATCGTACTAAACGAACTAAGAATTCCTGATGGCTTTCGAAAAAGCTAAGGTCCTAAAAGCCGCTGAGAAATTCCTGTCCCAAGGGAAGATCAACGCAGCAATCAAGGAGTATCGTCAAATCGTCGATAACGACGGTGACGATCTCACCACCTTGAACATGCTGGGTGATCTTTACGTGCGTTCAGGCAAGAAAGAGGAAGCCGTTTCCTGCTTTGAACGCATTGCCGAACACTACAACAACCAGGAATTCCATCTAAAAGCGATCGCGATGTACAAGAAGATCGACCGGCTTCGTCCGCGCGATCCGATTGTCGCTTTCAAACTTGCAGAGCTTTATGCCACTCAGGGACTGGTCCACGATGCGCGCTCGCAGTATCTCGTAGTCGCCGATGCTTATACGCGTTCAGGCGACAACAAGCGAGCGCTCGAAATCCTTCACAAGATTGCCGACCTCGATCCGAATAACACTGAAATCCGTCTGAAACTCGCCGATGGTTATCTAAAAGAAAATATGCGGCGTGAGGCGGCAGCCGCGTTTGTGCAGGCCGCAAATCGTTTTCACCAAATCGGATCACAGGACCAGGCGCTTGATGCTTACTCGAAAGCATTACAGTTAGTACGCGACGATCGAGAGGCACTGCGCGGCATGCTCGAAACTCACATCGCCCGAGGCACAGCCGATGAAGCGGCGGAAGTGCTCGAGCGCGTTGTCGAAACTCACGAAGAAGACAACGAACTGGTCTCGATGCTCGCGCGCGCGTATCTCGAAGCCGAAGATCCAAGAGGCGCCGAGAAGGCCACGTCGCTATTGATGGCGCAGGACGCTTCTAACTACACGCAGTTTTTGCCGGTCACGCGCCTTTATTTAAAACTCGGTGAAGTAGACGAAACGATCCGCATTCTCTCGACAATCATCGAGCGCATGCTCGCAGGTCGTGAAGAACGTGAGCTGCTGGAAATAGTCAACCAGGTTCTCGATCGAAGTCCCGATCACGTCGCTGCGCTGCGAATGCTTGTTCGCATCAACTGGTGGCAACGCGATATGGACGCGTTGCGTTCTTCGCTCGAGCGTCTCGCGGAATCCGCCGAAGCGTCGGAGCTGGTTGATGAAGAACGTTATGCGCTGACGCAGCTTGTGCGGCTTGCGCCGGACGAACAGCGCTATCTCGATCGTTTGAACCTTCTCGGCGGTTTGCAGGAAGAGGCCGCGGAAGATTTTGCGCCGTTGCCGGAACCGGAAAGTGACGTTCCGCAGTTTGAAACGTTTGCAGTCGTTCAGGATGAGGACGAGATTGCGCCGGCAGCGCCAGTCGCGACGGATGAGTTTGAGACCAATGCTGCTGCTTCCACGTTTAGTGATCCGACTGCGTCTTTCGCGGATCTAAACGAACAATCTTTCGCGGATTTGAGCGACGAGCAGTCGGCGCCTTTCGCAACTTCGGCAAACGATTTTCAGGAAGTCGATTTCAGCATCGTTACTCCGGTTGAGACCCCAGCTGCCAGCCCTTCTGACGACACCCCGGCTGATGGAGCGCGGCACGATAACATGATGCGGCAGGAGCTCGAAAGCGTTGATTTCTACATCGCGCAGGGTTACTCGGATATCGCCGTCGACACGCTCGAGATGCTCGAAAGGCAGTTTGGCCAGCATCCCGATATTCAAGCACGGCGCGAGAAGCTTGCCGGGAGAGATCGGCAACCGGAGGCGCCCGCAGTATTTGAGTTGGGGGGAACCGAAGAGGTAACTGCGACGCCGGTAACTGAAACGATAACTTTCGCCGACGACTCCGCGTATGAAGCACTCGTTCGGGAAGGTGGCAACAATGTTGGCACGGACAAGCCTGTCTCGCCGGCAATTGATGCAGGTCTTGCCGAACTCTTTGAAGAATTTCGTGCGGCTGAAGAGGGCGACGAGGTTCGCGAAGATTACGAAACCCATTACAATATGGGCACGGCTTATAAAGAGATGGATCTCATCGATGAGGCCATCCAGGAGTTTCAGACCTCTGTGAGTCTGGTGAAGCCGAACGATGGGACGTCGCGATTCCTTCAGTGTTGCAATATGCTTGGGCATTGCTTCATTCAGAAGGGAATGCCGGAAGCAGCGGTGCTGTGGTTCAAGAAGGGGCTTCAGGCGCCCGGACACAGTGAGGACGAGTATCAGGCATTGCGCTACGAGTTAGCTTCGGCATACGAGCAACTCGGTGACTACAAACAGGCACGTGAGTTTTACACGGAAGTTTACGGCGTCGATGTTGGCTATCGGGAAGTGGCCGAGAAATTAAGTCAGTTAAGGCAGAAACAGGATTAAAGAATTGCCGATTTCCGATTGCCAATTGCCGATTGAAAAATTGGCAATCGGAAATTGGCAATTGGCAATAGATTATGTCAGCGAAATTAAGCGTTATCTTTTACATCATCCTGTGCCTCGAGATTGGTATCTTTCTCACGGTGGCGCCATGGTGGCCGCATGGAATGTGGGGAATCAGCGACTGGGGCAACAATTATTTTCTCCTTTATGCCGCACGCAAGACGGGCATTCAGGGTTTGCAGGCGGTGGTTGCTTCTGGTTGGGTTCGCGGCGCGGTGAGTGGTATCGGGCTTTTGAATCTCGGAATTGCTTTCTGGGAGATCTTCAACTTCAAACGCACCGTCGTTGCATTGCAAAACGAGACAAGCTCAGCAAAGAATTTAAAGAACAATGCCGCTGAAGCTTCCACTTCCGATCATCTATCCGATAACGAGCGGCACGACGACTTCGCAAACAACTCCTAACGATCCGCAATTCGCAGACATCCTCCGGCTCGTTCAAGCTGCGGTAGACGCAGAAGTAACGCTTTTTCAAATACGCGAGAAGTCGCTGCCGGACGGGGTTCTACATGAGCTCACGAGTCGTGCGGTGGAGATCACGCGTGGTAGTGCGACGCGTTTGATCGTGAACAGTCGACTGGAGATTGCGTGGGACGCCGGCGCTGATGGTGCGCATTTGAGTTTCAAGTCATTCATGCAGAAGTGCGGGGGGGCCTGGACTGAGCGCGCTCCGGGTGTGTCCGAGAATTTCTTAATCGGTGTCTCAACGCACTACGTTTCAGAGGCGGAAGCGGCATCGATTCTGGGTGCTGACTTCGTTGTCTTTGGGCCGATCTTCGATACCGAATCAAAGCGCGCGTACGGGCCACCGCAGGGGCTGAGCAAGTTACGCGAGGTAGTTGGGACGGTTGATGACATTCCCGTCATCGCGATCGGCGGAATCACCCTCGCCAACGTGACAGATTGCTTCAAGGCGGGCGTCAGCGGTGTTGCTGCGATTCGTCTATTCAACGACGCAAACACAATGACCTACACCGTCAAAGAA
>DASTVU010000449.1:0-2600 GCA_035758935.1 Pyrinomonadaceae bacterium
GGGCAAGTCGTCAACAAACTTGCAGAACGGCTTTGAAGCGATCTACGCACGAGAAAACGATTCGCTCGCAGGCATGGGCCGTGAAACATTTGAAGCGGTAAACTTTTTGAAGAAGGCGAATCCGGCGCAATACCAACCCGAAAACGGAGCCGTGTATCCACGCAATCCATTCGGCAATTCGTTGTTACAGATCGCTCAACTAATCAAAGCAGGTGTCGGTCTGGAGGTTGCTTTTACAGACATTGGTGGCTGGGACACACACGTCAACCAGGGTAACTCTCGCGGACAACTTGGAAATCTCTTGCAGCAGTTCAGTGCCGGCATCGCCGCGCTCTATCAGGACCTGGGCCAGCGAATGGACGACGTGATCATCCTGACCATGTCGGAGTTTGGGCGAACTGTACGCGAGAACGGTAATCGCGGAACGGATCACGGCCACGCGAATGCGATGTTTGTGATGGGCAACAGCGTGCGTGGCGGAAAAGTTTACGGACAGTGGCCCGGGCTCAAAAACGATCAGCTCTACGAAGCACGCGACCTTGCTCTAACGACTGACTTTCGTGACGTCTTCGGCGAGATCGCCACACGCCACCTTGGCAGCAAGGACGCAAAAACGATCTTCCCCGGCTATTCATTAAAGCGTAGCCACGGATTTCTCGGATAAAAAAACCGATCAGCGCTGATCGGTTTCCTATCCGTGAGATCCGTGGTTACCAAAACGGTTGATTAGGTAAAGCATGAGAATTGCAATTCCTGATACTGTGACTGCGAGTGTGAACGCTTCATTATCACGTCCCGCCTGAACTGCATCGTAGATTGCGACCGACGCGGTCTGCGTCTTACCGGGAATATTTCCCGCGATCATTATCGTCACACCAAAATCACCAAGCGCGCGTGCGAACGCGAGTGCAGTCGCAGCGAGCACGCCTTTCGAAGCCAAAGGCAACGTGACGCGAAAGAAGATCAGTCGATTATTAAGTCCCAACGTGCGTGCGGCAGCTTCGAGATCAGTGTTCACTCCTTCAAATGCTGCGCGCAAACTCTTCGTCACGAGTGGCAGCGCGTGAATTGAAGCCGCGATGATTGCCGCCGTCACCGTAAACGTCAAACGAATTCCCAGCGTGCGATACAGAAACCCTCCGATTGCTGAGCGCGTGCCGAGCAGCACCAACAGGTAGTAACCCAAAACCGTCGGCGGCAAAACGAGCGGCAGCGTAACCAGCGCATCGACGAGGTTTCGTCCGGGGAAACGTTTGCGCGCCAACAACCAGGCAAGCGCCGACCCTGCGATCAGTGCGATCAGCGTAGCTGCTGTGGCAACGGCAAACGAAAGCCTAATGGGGAACCAATTGATCACGGGTATCTCGCAGCATGATACAAGAAAACAGCGTCCCGACAATTATTCCGCAGAGGTCCCATTGGAGATCAGTCGCCGTATCGTATGAGCCCCAAATCCGATGGCCGCCGAAATAGATCTCATCCCACAACTCGATGATCTCGTAAATCGCCGACAGACTGTACACAATTGTTGCCGCAAAGAACGCTGTGAGTTTGAGTGGCAATCGATAACCGAGTTGTTGTAACACTCGGCCCACGAGCCAAACGATTATCGGGCTGACGAGCACCTGCACCATCATGTGTGAGAACTCGTCATACTGCATTGGCCCAAACTGCCGCCCGTACATGCGAAAGAAGTTTCCGAGTGCATCAACTTGTAATGCCGCAAAGACGAGTCCTAAAAGCACGACGGGAATTTGAATCTCGAAACGAGCCCGCACATAGAAATAGACGAGGGCGAGAAAAACGATGACGAATATCGTGTTGAAGACGAGTGAGAGATAGCACATCTTCGTCAGAAAGGCCGCGCCCGCGAACAGTGCAAGTACGACAAGGGGGATCTCAAAATAGCGCTGCGCTGTTTTTAGTTTTGAGTTACCCGGCGCTATAGCGCGTGGTTTTGTATAATCGGCGTCGACCATATATGACGCACCTCAAGCCAAAGGTTCTGCGATTCGAGTCGTTGCCTTCCACAAACACCGAACTATCACGTCTTGCGTCTGAAGGTGCCGAGGAAGGCGTCTCGGTCGTAGCGGATGAGCAAACTGCGGGCCGGGGCCGGTTGCAGCGCGCCTGGTCATCTCCCAAGGGTGCGGGTCTGTACTTCAGCATTCTTTTAAGGCCCAAAATCGCGACGAATTACTGGCCACTGCTCACGATGATGGCGGCAGTGGCTGTTTACGACGCCCTGGGTGAGGCCTGCCGTCTACAGGCTGACATTAAGTGGCCCAACGATCTTCTTTCAGGTGAACGAAAAATCTGCGGCATCCTCGCCGAGGCAATCGAGACTCCGGCAGGGCGTGCGGTGATTGTCGGGATCGGGATCAATCTCACTGAAAACGCATACCCGTCGGAACTGGCCGGCATGGCGACTTCAGTTTCGGAAGCCACAGGACGGCCCGCTGACCGTGAGGCGCTGCTAACCAGTCTGTTGCGTTGGCTAACGCACTGGTATTCGCTCCTGAATGAGTCTGCCGGTCCGGAGTCGATAGTTAACGCATGGTCCAGCAGATCGTCTTACGCGTTTGGCCGGCTGGTCCAGG
>DASTVU010000450.1:0-3751 GCA_035758935.1 Pyrinomonadaceae bacterium
CATGACTTCCTCCAAGGTTAAAGGCACGACGCCCAATTCCACTAGAGATGGAATTCGGTGGAATTCACTTTTTAAGCAGTGCGATACATTAATCTCAATGTTGCTAAGAATCCATCAACGCCGAGCATGGAGTCAGGTTACTGGCTCCTAGGATTGGATTCGATGCTCGCGTAGGTCAATGACCTTAGCGCGCCAGGTGGATGCCTGATCGATCATGGCTGTTTCGTTCATAGTTGCCGATCACTTTTTGGGCGATGTCCTCCGAGAGCTTACGTGTTTACTTTTGCGTGACTCCTTGTTGTCGACTTGTTTGCCAAACAATGTGAATAGACCATCAAAAATGGCGCCGGATTGCTGTAGTAGTTTGCGATCGTCATGAAGGCTTTCGCTCATTCCGTTGATGATCGCGTTGAGGCCCACTGCTTCCAGTCGATTAAATTTGTCATCTTTCAGGTCGATGTCGTGAACTATCTGCGCCAACTCACTCAGCCCTGGAATATTCGTCAACCCAAAGCGCTTCAGTAGAGTTTCGAACGTGCAGTCTTCCCCTTGATGCGTGAACTCTGCTCCGAACATGTCGAATGGGATTGCCCCGTCGATTGTTTCGTCGTCACCAGCGAAATAGAAGCGCGGGCGCTTATCGATGAACTGCGAAATCAGCCAGGCCGATGCCAATCGGTCGATATGAAGATTGCGGCGCGTAGCCCACCGTCGATTCTGAAAGTCAGCAACGGATAACGCCCCCGATTCGCGCGGAGCGTAGGCGGTCTTCTTCACGGGTAACTGCGACCGGCGAATGCCTCTCTGGCAGCGTTCGTACGCGGTCAATGCAGCAGCACGGCCATTTGCCTCGAAGAAATCGTTGGCGATCACGCGACCCAATTCGCCATGCAACCTGTTGAGTTCTGTCTCCTGTGCTGACAATCGAGCAAGCGACAAATGCTTGGCACGAGATTGTTCGCGAATCCGGCCAGTTAGACCATCGAACTCAGCAGTGATCGCCGCAAACTCTTCGTCGCGTGCTTTGCGAAACGCGCCAATGATTTCGTCGTCAGTTGCGCCCTCGACCGATCCACCTCGAAAAACCACAGCTTCGCCGCCCGCGGAGTCGATTTCCTGTTTCAACCATTGAAAATCCTCGTTGGTCTTGTCGTTCGCTGGTAGGACATAGACCGAGTTCTTGATTGCGACCGCGCCGAGCTTTTGCAGTTTGCGCCAGATGCGGACGCGCAGATTTGTTGGTTTGGGCGGCAGTTGATGGATCAGCAGTATCCACTCATGACTCGACGCGTTTCGAACTTGCTTCGTCTGTAACATCAGACGTATAGTAACGACTGTTACAAATTCCAGCAAGTCATCTATTCTCTAGAGGCACAGTGATGAACGACGGACGTAATAACCGCGTGCTATTAATCAGCAACTCCACCCTTTACGGCAGTGGGTATCTTGATCATGCCGCCGCCGAGATTTGTGACTTTCTCGGAAGTGCGAAGAGCGTGCTCTTTGTTCCGTACGCTCTTTACGATCGCGATGCCTACACCTTATTGGCGCAAAAACGATTTGAGAAGATGGGGTTCGATTTAACATCAATCCATACGGCATCCGATCCAGCTCAAGTCGTCAATGATACGCAGGCTGTGTTCATCGGCGGCGGCAACACTTTTCGTCTCCTGAAAGCTCTTTACGATTTTGATTTGATCGAACAACTTCGCCGAAGAGTCGCAGAGGGAATGCCTTATGTCGGCTCGAGTGCGGGCTCGAACGTTGCTGGCCCAACAATCAAGACGACAAAAGACATGCCTATCGTTCAACCACCCTCATTCGACGCGCTCGGGCTCGTGCCTTTTCAAATCAGTCCTCACTATCTCGATCCGGATCCCAACTCAACGCACATGGGAGAAACACAGGAGGAACGAATTCTTCAGTTTCTTGAGGAGAACGATACGACCGTTGCAGGTTTACGAGAAGGTGCAATTGTACGTGTAGAGAACGGCTCTACCACCTTGAAAGGATCGTCAGGCGGACGAATCTTCCGCAAAGGTATGGAGCCGGTAGAAGTACAACCAGGCGCTCCGCTCGATAGTCTTTTGGAGAAAATATGAAATTCGAAGGCACGCTTTTGCTGTCGCGCAGTGAGGTCGCAGACCTTCTAAGTATTGACGAGTATATCGCCGCAGTCGAACAAGTCTTCAAACTCAACGGTGAGGGCAAGACGCAGCCGCCAGGAATTCTGGGAGTGCATGCGCACGATGGTGGCTTTCACATTAAAGCTGGACTCCTCGAACTCGACCGATCATACTTTGCCGCCAAAATCAACGCTAACTTCCCACAAAACGCGAAGCGGTTTGGTCTACCACTCATTCAAGGAGCGATCTTCCTGGCGGATGCGCAAAATGGCTACCCGTTAGCGATTATGGATTCGATGGAGATCACCGTTCAGCGGACCGGAGCAGCAACAGCAGTGGCGGCTAAATATCTCGCGCGTCCAGATTCCAAATCTATATTGATTTGCGGTTGTGGGAACCAGGGCCGGGTGTCGATTCAGGCTCTCTCGAAGATTTTTTCTTTGGAGCAGGTCTACGCTCACGACATTGATGAAAGTCAGGCACAGCGGTTTGCGGATGAAGTATCCGCCGAGCTAAAGATCCCGGTCCAGACGATCGGTGACCTGCGAGAAGCGATGAAACGCAGTGATATCTGCGTTACCTGCACGCCTTCGACTCAGTTCTTTCTTAAGCAAGAGTATGCACAACCCGGCACTTTTATAGCCGCAGTCGGAGCTGACAGTGAAGCTAAACGAGAATTGGAACCGGTGCTTCTGGCGCAAAACAAGACCGTGGTTGATATCGTCGAACAGTGTGCGTCCATTGGAGAATTGCATCATGCCATTGCTTCAGACTTGATGAGTAAGCAGAACGTCCATGCTGAAATCGGCGAAGTCGTTGCCGGAATAAAACCGGGACGTACCTCGGCGGACGAAATCATTATCTTCGATTCGACCGGAATGGCGCTTCAGGATGTGATCACCGCAGCCACCGTATACAAGAAAGCTGTTGATAAAGGGATCGGTAGAACGCTCGATCTCGCGCATTAGGGATGTAACCTTTCTACCGCCTCAGACGTGTAATCGCTGAAAAAAGCTTGCAGCTGCGAGCCAATAAGATGTGAGTGAATGATTGTTTGTGATTGCTTCCGCTGCCTGAAACATTCCGGGGGAATTACCGGTGCGAGCGCATTCCTTACCGACCAGTTCAAGCGCGAGGAACTGCTGAGATTCGGAACTGAGTTTCCGGCGACCTCAAAACTCTTTTCGAGTTGACGGAGTCTCGCAAAACCCACAGCCAACTCCGCAGCAAAAGATCTTTCACAAGCATCCCCTGCTCGCCATAAACCGGCTCTTCGAGAGCAAGCTCCAGTGCTTCAGACAACAAAGTGAAAGCCTGATCGACCTGTCCCGCGCGACGGGGCCAGGGCCACCATAGTTTGCGACGATCAGCAACGAATTTGCGGTCATCGATGACGTGCGGGAAAGCCATTCTGAGGCGGAAGAATGTAGTAACATTGTCGTCTATTGTAAAGGTCAAAATAGGAGAATTCGTTAGTGACTGCCCCGAATGAACAAATCAACGATGCGCGTGAATTGTTGCGGCGGTTTCTTAGACCCACGCGGTTGGTGCAGGCAGAGCGCTTGGGGCGGGATTCGGATACTCGGATCAATTTGAAACTCGAGATCGACTTGCCTACTGGCTCG
>DASTVU010000451.1:0-16546 GCA_035758935.1 Pyrinomonadaceae bacterium
GGGCGGCCACGGAGGGCCGCCCCTACAGTACGTTCCGAGATTTGAAGGTGATGAACAGCGCCTATTTTCGAGGGACTCGTAACAAGGCGAGACGCTCAACCGGTCGACCGTTGACGATGTGTTCCTCAACAATCTCCGGCACATCCGACGGACGCACCTGCGCGTACCAAACACCATCCGGATAAACCATCACGGCTGCACCCACGGCACAAAAGCCAACTGACGCACATTCAGTCAGCACCACTGATCCATTGGGATTACAACCCTTCTTTTCTTTGCCGTACTGCAAATTCCGCGCTTTCAGCTCACGCTCAAAGGCGTTTCTGACCTCCGCGCTCTCAACCGCCGAACACGACTTCCCCGTGCAGACAAACACGTGATACTGGATGGACGCCGCAGCAATCGGCGCCAGCTCAACTAAACGATCGCAATCTTCGATGAATTCCACGTCGCGCATGCTACCAGCTTTGCCACAAAAGGAACAAAAACCACAAACGTTTTTGATGACTCATTCGTACCTATCATGCTTCTTTGATGCGAAGGAAGTTTATTCATTGTAGAATAGGCCCGTCGAGTGCGACCGGAGATAACCGGTCGATTAGTGATCGACACTTAGCTTTGTAACTCTTTATGTCAACCGGCCTGGTTATCCACATCTCCTCGGGCGACGACCGGCATACCGAAATCCTCTCCGACGATAGCGTTCGCATAGGTGCTTCCGAAAGCTGTGACCTGCGGCTACGCTCTTCCAGCCTTCCCAAGACCGCCGCAAACTCCGTCTTGCTCGAACTAAGCCGCCAAAACGGCTCCTATCGCGTGACCGGTTTCGATCCGGCGCTGGCGCTGACCCTGAACGGACAGCCCGTCAATTCAGGTAACGAGATTCACGACGGCGACGAGTTGCGCATCGGCGACTCGGAAGTCGTGCTGCACTTCTTCCCTGTCCGCGACCTGCCGGCTGTAGTTCCGCAGGCCGCCCGGGGAACACATGTGGCGCCATTTATCGAAGCCGCTGCAATCGAATCTGCGGCGACCGCCCGGCGCGACGATGCGAAAGTCTTTCTCCGTGAGTTCACACGCGAACTGGTGCGCGAGATCAATCCGAGCACCAAGTTGATCACACTTGGCATCGCGCTGGCCCTCGTTGGCGGAATGCTTTATCTCGGCTTCGCGATGTACAAGGAACTCCAGCGCAGTCGCCGTCTCATCGACGAGCAAGGAAAACAACTCGGTCAGATGAGAGACCAGGTTTCCAAAACCAACGAGCAGATCGTCAACATCGACGAATCGACCAGGCAGTTGCAGAACAGTCTCTCGCTCGCTGTAAAGCTGCGCAGCGAGTACGGCAGCGGTGTTTGTCTGATAGCCGGTTCTTTTTACTTCGTCGAGGCGGGAACGGGCCGGCCACTCCGATATGCCGAGGCACAGGTGAACGACAGCGGAAGCGCGGTCCAGACTGGGGCGCCCGAAACATTAACCCCTGAAGGCAATGCGGCGATTGCAGAATACGAATTTGTCGGCTCCGGATTTCATATCGGGCAGGGATACGTACTCACGAATCGTCACATCGCTCAGCCATGGATTGCAGACGAGCGCGCGCAAAGTATCAGCGGCGGTATCAACGCTCAGCCGCGCTTAAAAAAACTGATCGCTTACTTTCCAAACATTCCGCAGGCCATCCCACTAAAGTTCAAAGGCGCCGCGCCAAGAGATGATCTCGCGGTATGTAGTCTCGACATTGCTGAAGTCCCGGAGACAATTCCGATCCTGCCGTTGGAAACGGATCCGGATGCAGTTGCCGTCGGCAAGACAGTCGTGATGATGGGTTATCCCTCTGGTCCGGATCGCCTTCTGGCTCTGCTGGACGACGCGGAATCGAGAGGGATTCAGCAACGATATGGGACGCCGATGGCCCAACTCGCATATCTTGCCGAAACAAAACGCATTCAACCACTCACTACTCAGGGCAGCATTACCGATCTCGACGTTCGACGAATCGTATACGACGCACGAACCGCTGAAGGCGGTTCCGGTGCGCCGCTGTTTGGTCCATCGGGGCGAGTAATCGGTGTCAACTTCGCAGTCTTCACTGAAAACCAGGCCTCAAATTTTGCCGTTCCGATTCGCTTTGGAATACCGCTTCTCGTACGCAATGGCTGGGAAGCGCCTGCAAAAGAAACGAAGGACGGTGAAGCTGCCGGGCAGAGCTCAGGCCATGGCGCCGGATCTCGTTAACACCTCAACCAACACAATCGTCTTCATTAACGTCAAAGCCACGGTGCTCCAAAGTGCCACATACGTCGGGCACAACTTTGTGCAGTTTGTACCTTCTGGTGGCTGTTACAATGCACGACGTGTCACATCGGCAACACAAAATAGGTCCACGCGGACTTATAGTGATGTATATTGGTTTGGTGCCCGACGCCCGGGGCATAGGTATTGCAATGTAAACAAACGCGAAATTGAAACTTGAGTTTTTCGAGGGAACCGTTCAATAAGTTCGTTTTAGTGCAGCACAAACTCCCCATCTGCCAGAATTTTTGAGTGTTCAGGAAAAGGATGACGTTCCAAAGCCGTAGGCACTGGCACCTGAGGGCGAGCTTTATCTTTGCTTTTCTGCTCGTTATCTCGCCATTACTCCCAACCATCAGTCGGGCCGATGGGCCAAATTCCCCAGAATCCGCGGAAACCGACCCCGCAGTGGCGCTTTCCCAGATACTGCGATTGGAGCGCATCGAAGTTCCGGGCGGAGCCGAGTTGATCACTGTTCACGCACGACTCGCCGGCATTGAGTCTACTGAAAACGACAAGTGGGTACCCCTCGTGTCTATTCTGCGCGACACTCTCGGCGACACTATCTCCGAGAATAATCGTCTGCGCTACGTCTGGCCGCTGACCTACACACGTCCGACAACCAAGCAGCGTTTGGCGGCGGCCATTCCGTTCTTCTACACACGAGTCGAAAACAAAGAAAAATTATCGAAGATGCCTCCGCCGGCACTCGATCTCGCATCGCCTGAAAGCGAAGTATGGGACAAGATCTTCTGGGCTGCACTCCAGAATATTCTGCTCGATCCGTACGGCACACCAATCAAGGCGTCAACCAGCTCTTACCGGCGCAATTCGAGCGACTATCGCCGCTCACACATTATTCGCGCACTCTCAGTACTGGCACTGTATCAGGCAGTCAAAGGTGAATCAGCATTCACACCTGCGGAGATGGCGGCGATCCAGGGACGACTTCTACTGAGTGAAAAGACATTCGGTGGACTTGTCGACGACTCAAATCTTCAGACTTACTACGCCAGAAAAACCACGCAAACTCGCGATGAACGTGGACACAACTGGGAACTGCTGCGCCAACGCGCGGAATCGGAGTCGCTTTACTTCGAGCCGTTGCTGATGCCGGACGGAAGTGCGACTCACGCACTGCTCTGGGTGGCCAAACGCGATCTCGTGAAACTACAGGGCACGCGTTACAGCTCACGCTTTTTGAACATCGCTAATCCCTGGACGGATAAACGACTGCTCAACTGGAAGGGCTACGTTGAGACTCGTTACTTCGATTCCGAGAACCATCCTGTTGCCAGTGACACACCTGACGCTGAAGCAGTGGAGATGATTCCGCTTGGTCTTTACGGTCTTGATAATCCAAAGATTCCGATGCTGCTTGTCGACTTCCGCGACAGCTACAATCCGAAGAAGCGTGAGATGTCGCGTCGTGTGCTGAACGACGTTACGCGAAACATGCTTTCACTTTCGAAGTTCGGCAATCTCCCGTTCTTTCTCGGTCGCACGGTATTCGATTTTGTTACTGGGCGTCGCGGAATGGACATCAATCAACCGTCGCGTCTTCAAACTTATTCGCAATTAAAGCTTCTGCTGGCGCTGAATACTTCGATGGAGCCTGAGCTTCGTTCAGAAGTCAGTGGACGACTCGAAAGGATTTCGCTCAATCCTTTTGAAAACGATCTCGACGCTGAAGCCAAAATCGCGACAGCGCAATACGACGCGCTCATCGCTTACGCGAAAGATCCAAACGGACTCGCAGCGAAACTCGAACGCGATCGCCGTGCAGAAATGCTGCCCTTGGAGCACGGTGACAAAGCACAACTCGCTTTCCGCCTGTTGAACGTTTTGAGTTTTGGAAAGTATGTGCATCGTGAAGAACTGACAGAGGACATGGAAGACCGTCTTGATATTGCACGGCGACTTCAGTATCACACACGGTTCCTGCAGCAAATCGCCAAGTCGAGTGCTGACATTGATATCACGTGGAATCTTGACGATGTGAGACGATCGTTGCGCTTTATCGCCGAGCATAGCTCTGAGGCAGGTGGAAATGCTGCCGCAGCCACAGCAAAGATCTTTTCGCGGACGAAGGACGATGAAACGCGTCGCGCATGTCTCGACAGCCTCTCACGAATTCATAGTACAAAAGCGAAGAACGAACTGCTGCGGATTTCACAGAACAACGAGATCGATAAAACGCTCAGAGATCTAGCCGGCGAGTATAGTCGCGGACGAAACCCAAGAATTCAGCCAGTTGCGGCAACCGCGAGCGGTACGCCAGTCACTATCGGTCAACCATAGCGATGGCCAACGCGAGATTTCCCGCCAGGGCGCAAAGGCGCAAAGAGATTCAGTTTTCATCTTTGCGTCTTTGCGCCCTGGCGGGAATAATTCTTTGTCTACTTTCTACTGCGACAACCTCACTCGCTCAAGCCAAACGACTCGTCGTAATTAAATGTGACGGGCTGCCCTATGACGTCGTAGACCGGTACGTCAAACAGCGCGATCCACAATCAGGCAAGAGTCTGCTGCCCTGGATCGATTACATCTTCTATCAACGTGGCTCGAGGCTCTCGAACTTCTACGTACGCGGCATGAGCTTGTCGGCTCCGTCGTGGTCGTTGCTCGAAACAGGTCAGCACCTTCAGATCAAGGGCAACGTCGAGTTCGATCGTTACACGCTGCACTCGTATGATTACCTGAATTTCTTTCCGCTGTATCTCGCAGGAATTAACGGCAGCCGCATCGACATGCGCGCGGTTGAAGTGCTCGACTCGCTCGGTTTGCCGATGTTGTCGGACGCTTATCCGCACAATCAACGTTACATAACGTATTCGATGTTTCTGCGGAACCCGCGCTACTCGACACTCCAAAACAGTTTGCAGAATAAGTTCATGAAACCTCCCAAGGAGTTGTTTGACGAATGGACCATGGGCTTCGAGCTGCGAAGTGCCCTTAGTGAACAACTCATCAAGGAGTTGATCACCAATCTGAACGATCCGAGGTTTCGTTACCTCGATCTGATGATGGAAGACTTCGACCACATCGCTCATCACGTTAACGACGAGCAGTCGCACCTCTTCGTACTTCAACGTATAGACGCCGTCATCGGTCAGGTGTGGACTGCAATTCAGAAGAGTCCAGTCGCAGACGAAACAGCTCTGGTGGTGATCTCCGATCACGGCGTTAATAGTGACGCGAAGGTCTACAGCCAGGGCTACAACCTCGTGAAGCTGCTCGGAAGTCGCATGGGTGGCGGGCACCACGTGATCACCAAACGTCGCTTGATGCTTGACTACTCGATCAAGGGGGTGAATCCCCTGGTGCCTCTAATCACCACAACGACGCCCGATACCTACTATCTCAAGGGCGAGAGCACTGCATACCCAACCGCGATGCTCGACTTCGACGGCAACGAACGCGCATCGCTGCACCTGCGTGACAACGATCTGAACATTCTGCACATAATCTTGCAGCAACTTCAGGGCGGCAAACTGCCGGTAGAAACTGAGAAAGCGGTAACAAATGAGTTCTTCGCCGTGATCGACCGAAGACGCGCAGACTGGGAAAAGGATCTCAAGCAGTTACGGAATGAATTAGGCGCTCTCGATCGGACGATCGCAGAACAACGCAAACTCTGGGAAGCACAACCGAAGAAGTTCACCAAAGAACAGCAGGACGCTGGTTTGGACGACGCTTCGAAGCGCATCTACGTCCAACTCGATCGCTGGCAGACGGAGCGTAAGGAATATGCTGAATACGCTTTCGCGCTTCAGAATCTTCTCAAGATCCCTTCAGAAGCCTTCTCCGCATCGAAGATAAAACTTCCGGACGTAATTCCGAAGATGTCGATGGGCGATCGTAACACGATCTATGAACTCCAAAATTACGTCGTCGGTCTTAGCCCAAATGGATTTGTGGTAAATCCCGACGGATCACTGAACACTGTACAAAGCTTTGTACGAATAGACTATTTCTCACTGCTACAGAGCGTCGCGGTGAGAAATAATGTTCAGCGTGGTATCACAAACCGTCCCGTCGATCTGATCGCCATCAGACTGGCTCGAGACCTCGTCCTTCCATTGATAGACGACCGTGATATCGACGAGGACGTAGTCTGGGTGACAGCAGGTGCGAATCGTCAGGCTCTGATCCTCTCGCGCAGGAATACTGAGGGTGAATTGAAACTGCGTTATCTACCGATCAGCGGACTGACAATGGATGCGAGCGGCCGCTTGCAGTTCAAGCCGATCAGTTGGCAGGCCGGGTTGCCCTTGCAGATCTTTGAAGATCCAAACTTGATCCTGCCGATTTCCGATCGCACAGCGTGGCTCAGCGAGTGGCACACCGATACCGAGTGGCTTAATGCGCTACACAAGACCCACTACTCGAACGGTCTTGTTGGATTGCACGAGGAACTTGCTCGACACTACATTGAACGACTCTCAACTGAAAATCCCGGATTAACTCAGGATGAGCGTTTGATGAGAGAGTATGCTCGCCGCAAACGTGAACTAGTTGAGGCCGATATGCTGATCGTCGCCAACGATCACTGGAACTTTGATGTGCGCGGTTTCAATCCGGGTGGAAATCATGGCTCGTTCTTCCGCGTCTCGACGCATTCGACTTTCATGGTCGCAGGTGGATCTAACACCAATGTTCCCCGTGCTTTCAAGATCGAAACGCCTTACGACAGTCTAAGTTTTGTGCCGACCCTGTTGGCATTAACCGGAAATTTACGCGATGATAGGATGCCCGTACCAGAACTGTGGGATAGAGGATTCAGAAAGTTTCCTGGACCTGTTGTTAAAGAGCTGTTGCCTGCTCAGCAAGACCGCACGAAAGCAACGGCCATCGGAGTGAGTGCAGCACCTTGATTGAATCGAGAGAAGAGTTCGCAGAAGACTGGACAGCCGGTGAAGAAGAAGAACTCGCCGAAGAGCCGGAACCAACCACTAACAACTCGCGTCGATCTTTCGTTTGGCTTCAGACTCTTGCCTTCCTGCTCGGCCTCGGTCTGCTCATTTACGTAATCAATCGCGTCGGTGTGCAACCGCTTTTTGACGCGTTGCTGCGCATCGGATTCGGGTTCTTCGTTATTCTTGGTTTAAGCGGACTGCGGCACGTGCTGCGCACCATTGCGATGCGCGCTGCTGTCCCAGCAGAGCATCGGCGTATTAGCTTCCGGAACGCTTTCGCTGCAAGACTCGGCGGCGAAGCTATCAGCTTTCTCACGTTCACTGGTCCACTTCTCGGTGAGGCGACGAAAGTCGCATTGCTTAGAAAACGAGTGCCGCTAACTTACGGCGTGCCGGCGCTGGTCGTCGACAATCTACTTTACAACCTGTCAGTCGTCTTCTTTGTTCTGAGCGGCGCTGTCGTGATGCTGTTGAGGTATCCGCTGCCTCCCGGGGTGTATCTCGTCCTAATGATCATTGCCGGGATTGCGGCATCCGGAATTTTAATCGCCGCGATTGCTGCGAAGCGTCGCGTGATGTTGCTTACGTGGTTAATTGATCGTTTGGGGGAACTGCGTCTAAGTCCAAAGGTCATTCTCAAACGACGCCATCACATCTATCACCTCGAGTCGAAAGTTTACGACTTCTACAAACATCATCCGGGTGCATTCTTCCTGATGATCGCGTGCAATCTGGCCGCGCACGTAGCCAGTGTTGCTGAAGTTTTTCTCGCGCTCAAGCTGCTGGGCTTTCAACCGCAGATTGCGCAAGCCTACATTATTGAGTCGCTCACCAAGGTCATCAACTTTGCGTTTGCATTTGTTCCGGGAACAATCGGCGTCTATGAAGGTGGCACCGAAATCATTCTTCAAAAGGGACTCGGTTTCACACCTGCCGCGGGTCTTGCGTTAGCCCTCGTCCGCAAGGCTGCCATCGTCGTCTGGACATCAATCGGCCTCCTCGTGCTTACATGGCGCACGCTTCCCAACGCATGGCGCCGCATCCTTGATCGTAGTCCGCGCTTACAACGTCTTATGGATAGTCTCGTACTTTCAAACATAGCTCATCGACCCGCTCGCACTGCGGTCAGCGTTCTCGGCACCGGCGTCGGAGTCCTGCTGATCGTCTTCACTGTCGGTCTTGCTCACGGCGTTCTGCATGAACGTGGGCGACGTGAATCAAACATCGGCGCCGAGATCATGATTCGTGCCTCGGGATCGATCAGTCTCGCGGGTGCGTCTCAATTTAAGCTTCCGGTTTCACACGCAGCAGAACTCGCAACGATTCCAGGCGTCCGCGCAACCACGCCAATCGGCCAGGCAGTGGACAGCAGTGATTCGGGCTTCGGCTCACGACTGCTTGATGGAATTGAATACGACCAGTATGCGCGCATTGCGCGAATCTCTATGCGCGAAGGCCGGCCACTGCAATCGGGCGACGAAGCGATTGTTGATCCGGAGTGGAAGAGAAACCGCAAGGCCAACGTAGGTGACACAGTCGTGCTCTTTCACCGGCCTTTTAAGATTGTCGGCGTTTACGAGCCACCGGGCGGCGGGCGTATCAAAATTCCGCTGAAGACGATGCAGGAACAGGTAGGTGCTGAAAACAAAGCATCTGCGATTCTCGTCGCGTGCGACGAACCTGCCAAACAGGAAGAAGTAGCGGCGCGCATACTCGAGCGCTTTCCGGAGGATCAATTGCTATTCACGCGCGATCTTCCCGAGTTGTATGCGACCGGTGTACCCGCGTTGAATGTATTTCTCAACGTCGTGGTGGGTGTAGCAGCCGCAATCAGTGTTCTTGTGATCCTGCTTGCGATGTATACCACTGTGACTGAACGCACGAGACAGATCGGCATTCTGAAGTCGCTCGGTATGTCTAAGACATCGATTGCGTGGGTGATTGAGCAGGAGGCGATCATCGTGAGTGTCCTCGGCGTGGTCGTTGGAGTGTTGTTGACGATGCTCGCACAACTTGTCGTAACCCGAACCACGAGCCTGATAATCGAAATCGAACCACGGTGGGTGCTTATTGCGTTGGCTGTTGGATTGTTGGGAGGAAGTATTGGAGCCCTGTATCCAGCTCTCCGAGCAGCGCGACAGGATGCCGTGGAAGCCTTGAGCTACGAGTAGTTCATTTTAAGGTGGAACCAAAAGTTCCGTTCACACGTTTCGACAATTATGTTCTGCCAACAGTGCGGTACTGAAGCTCAAGCAAACGTCCAGTATTGTCGTAACTGCGGCGCTGATTTAAAGGACCGTAGTCCACTCCCAAAGCTCCAGGAACTCGTCAAGACCTTTAAGGCGGAGCCACACAAAGACCCGCGGAACTGGCTCAATCTCAGAAAAAAGAAAACCGCAGCAGAAAGACGTGAGCAGCACGTCACGAAAGGTGTGGTGTCGTTGTTTTCCGGGATCGGGTTAGCTACGTTTCTGTACTTCCTGTCGGCCGCGCTGGTGCTGAAACTTCCGCCTGACGTCATCAATCAGATTCCATTTGAGATCGATCCGGTGGTGAAGGTGATTTGGCTGCTCGGTCTGCTACCAGCAGCCTCCGGCGTGGGTAACATCATCGCGGGTTTATTGATTCGCCCCCGGCCGGAGCCGCAACCACAACAGATCGATCAAGTCGTCTCGCCGCCACGCGAGTTAAGTGATCAGCCGATAACGCACCCGATACCCGTCAGCATCACCGATCACACTACAAACCTTCTCGAACACAAAAAAGCACAAACGCTCAAATAACTCGTTTGTGCTTTTCGTGCCACTTTGTGGCTAACTAACTAATACTCTTTTCGTGGCCTGATCCGAATTGCATAATCCGGCCAACAGTCACGCGAATCGAAATTCTCGAAGTTGACCTCGTCGTCAAATCCGAACGGATTTGTAGGCGCGGCTGGCGCCGGCGCCGCAAACTTCGGATCCAACGCTTTCGCAATTTGATCGCGTGCATCGGCAAGATGCGCGCGCGTTTGCCGATCGGTGGCGCGCGCACTCGCAGTCCCAATCGCCGCACTCAAATCACGCAGCTCAGCTTTAATCAACGCACGATAGTCGTCTGTGACCGAAGGTCGCACATTCAACTTATTCGAAAGCAAGTCGATGTACGAGTTCTGAAGATTACGTCTGTAGACGTCTATCTTGATCGGCCCAGGACCTTCAAGCTCACTCCAGATACCACGGCGAACGTCAGCCATAAAATCCGAAGGCTTGTACGCCGCGACACCATCGATTGCTTCCTGCTCTACCAGACGATCGAACCGCGCATTGTTCAGCAGCGAGTTAAGAATTCGCTCCTGTGCCTGATTCACTCGAGCGAGTGCACCGGCGGGCTCGATACGTCGTAGCACTTCAGGCTTTAGTGCCCAGCCTGGCGTTGCGAATGCGTTCTCATTAAGAAAGCGCACTGCTGCGGCCTGACGCTCCCTCGGCACGATAACGAAACGCACACCATCCTGTCCGCCATGTTTCTGTTGCGAGTTGAAGCCGCCGACGATACCGGTGACGTGGTTTAACTCGAGAGCCCACTGGCCCAACATGCGTGCATATACTTCCTCAAGGTCGTCATACGGTTCACCGGAATGAGATGTGGCAGGCAGGAGCATGTCGGCTACGCGTTTCAGGTTCTTGAGCCCGAGTGTTGTCGAAGCAACGGCATCACCGTCACCGACGGCCTCGGTATTCTCACCAGGGTCGGAGCCGCGTGCATCTGACGTTGAAAAGCGCAAGTAAGGTTTCGCATCCTGTGCGCGAGCCCATTCGTCGAGAGTCTTCTTTTCTTCGTCCGGAGTCTTAGCGCTGGGTATCGGTTTATAGCCCCACATTGTCGCCCACTTGTCGTACGGACCAATTCCTGGGACTAGAAGCTCCACGGGAACGTTATCTTCCGGTTGTGCTACGTAGTTAAAGCGGGAATAGTCCATCAACGTCGGGGTATGACCCATGGTCTTGAGCCATTCCGGATCGCGAACTTTGTCCGCGGCATACGTGGCGCTAGCTTTCATGTTGTGCTGAAAACCAAGCGTATGACCAACCTCATGAGCGATCACGTATTCGACCAGACGGCCCATGAGATCGTCCGGCAACGGAAGTTTTTTCGCACGTGGATCGAGTGGGCCAACTTGTACGAAATACCAATTGCGCGCCAGGTTCATCACGTTGTGATAGTACTGAATGTCTGACTCGAGAATTTCGCCCGTGCGCGGATCGTTGACGTGCGGTCCCGAAGCATTCTCGATTGTGGACGGCAGATAACGAATCACCGAATAGCGAGCGTCTTCCGGATCCCAGTAAGGATCTTCAGTCTTTGAAGGTGCTTCCTTCGCAATGATCGCGTTCTTGAAGCCGGCGGCCTCAAACGCGGGCTGCCAGTCTTCAATTCCCTTCTTGATCCACGGGATCCATTTCGTTGGCGTCGCCGGATCTACGTAGTAAACAATCGGCTTGACTGGTTCGGACAATTCGGCATTTGGATCTTTCTTTTCCAGGCGCCAGCGAGTGATGTATGTGCGTTGTGGCGCACGGTGTTCGTCTACACCGTAGTCCGTTTTCCGGACTGAAAAATACCCGACGCGATCATCGAACAAACGCGGCATCATCGGCTTTTCAGGAAGCTTGACCATGCTGTAGTGCATGACGACTGTCGCATTTGTTCCGGCTCGCATTCCCTGTGCGAATGGATTTGGGGCGGGTTGTGGTCCACCTCCGCCGCCAGCTGGAGTTGGGTCGGGCGGAGAGGTGTATGTCTGTGAAACTTCTACTTCGATATTCGTCGGAAATGACTTTGTCTTTTCGATGAAAGAGCGCGAAGCATCGAAGCCACGAGCACGCAAACGTGTGCGCGCGCTGAACTCCGTGACTTCCGTCGTGAATAAGCGACTAACATCAATCACGGCCGAATCATCTTTGCCAATGGCCTCGATATTGAAAGCCATGATGATAGTGTCGTTATTTGCCGCCTGGACCGCGCGCGACACCGGGAGCTTTGGATCGGCAATGACGTCGTAGACCACATTGCGCAGCAGTATGCGATTGCCCTTACGTTCCCATTTCACCACTCGATTGCCGGCCGCCTGCCCGCCATAACCAACACCGAGCGTGGTCTTTGCGATCTGGCTCACCCAGAGAAACTCTTTGCCGAGTTCGCTCTTGGGAATTTCGTAGTAGATCTTTTCTTTGATCGTGTGAATCGTGAAGAGGCCTTCGTCAGATTTCGCTTCTTTTGTAATCACACGTTCATAGGGCCGCGGTTCAGGTGACTGATCGGGTCGACCAGGACGCTCCTGACCAGCGCCCGCGCCTCCGGCAGGTGGCGCAGGTGGATCCTGAGGCGAGCTCGTCGCCTCAGATCTCGGGGCCAAAATAAATACGCAGATAGTTAAAGTCAGAACAAGGATCGACACAGGGAGAGACCGGGATCGCATTCGCATGCGTTTGCTCCTTCCAGTTTACCTTTGGAATTTGGTAACACAGATAACACGGATCGAAAGAACAGATCAATGAATCCGTGTAATCTGTGGTCGGTTTTAGTTAAGCCTTGCGGCTGACCAGAGTTCTTTTGGCTTTGGTTTCTTTCGGCTTCGCGGTTGTGATTGTCGGTGCGACGCGATCTGTGAGCAGCGGAAGCGGATTGATCGCTCCCGTTAACGTGTAGATTCCGAAATGCAGATGAGGAGGCGTGCCCTGCGCGTTTCCGGTGGTCCCAACGTAGCCCAGAACCGTTCGTGTAGTCACACGATCGCCGACTTCGATTCCGTTCGCATAGCGGTCGAGATGCGCGTAATAATAGATGCGTCCGCCTGAGCTGATTACCGAAACCGTCTGCCCACCAAGGTTGTTTTCACCAATCTTGTAGATGAACCCGTTCGTAGCGGAAAGAATCGGCGTACCTAACGGTGCAAAAATATCCTGACCTTCATGACGCCGCCCGACGCCTCTCGGAGCGCCCCACGTATTGGCGACCTCCTTTTTGGAGACATCCTCCAAAGGCATTGCGATTTTAGTGTCGGGAGATTGTGTGTAGAGCTTAGCGACGCGGGCATAGAAGACCAGGGTGTCTGAAAAACCAGTGGCCACCAGTATCAACAACATAACCACCAGGACCACTGAAACTTTTGTAATACGCCACAGCCAACGCATGTCACCTAAACGAACAACTCCTCTGCCTGGTTCCAACAAGGTTAAGAGTCCTGAAGCATTTGATCAGTTGCCCTTCGGTGGAACCTTGGATTGAGCCAGGAAACACCCTGCACCTTTGCGCCTTTGCGCGAGAAGATCCTATTATCAGCCTACATGTCCACCCCCAATAGTTATGAAGAGTTCCTCCGGAGCTTTCGCGAAACAATTGTCAGCGCGACGGCACGGTTAAGAGATATTCCGGAAGAAAACAGCCGCCATCGGAGTTCGCCTGATGGCTGGGCGCCGATTGAGATTCTTGGGCATTTGATCGA
Source organism: Pyrinomonadaceae bacterium (assembly GCA_035758935.1). Classification (GTDB taxonomy): domain Bacteria; phylum Acidobacteriota; class Blastocatellia; order Pyrinomonadales; family Pyrinomonadaceae; genus PSRF01. Next base: position 13,699 of record DASTVU010000451.1, read on the forward strand.
CTCGGCGGCGAACAATCATCAGCGGTTCGTGCGCGCGCAGTTTACTGATGACCTGGTCTTTCCGGGTTACGAGCAAGACCAATGGGTCAGTTCGCAAAAGTATCGCGAGGAGTCGTGGTCCGACGTCATCCGGCTTTGGAGCGCGTACAATCTGCATATCGTGCATGCAGTTTCGGTGATACCGGAAGATGTCTTAACCAAATCGCGCTCGCCTCACACACTGGATCAAATCGCGTTCGTTCTCGTGGACAAGAATGAACCGGCCACGCTCGAGTACTTAATTCGCGATTATCTGGTCCACCTGCGGCATCATCTTGATGAGATTTTCAACCAGGTAAATTTGCACTGAATAGGAGCTTGCAATGGCGGAGTTAACATACGAACAACTAAGACACAAAACGCTGGCAGAGCTACGCGAAATGGCCAAGGGCAGCGAGCATGAGGCGGTCCAGGGTTATACACAACTGAATAAGGAGCACCTGATCGTAGCGCTCGCCAAGGCATTGGGTATACAGCACGAGCATCACGACGTCGTCGGCATCGACAAATCCGGGATCAAAGCACGCATTCGTGAATTAAAGACGCAGAGAGCAGCGGCCATCGAAGCCCATGATCACGCTCAACTCAAAGTGGTGCGGCGAACGATCCACCGTTTGAAGCGACGAATTCACAAGGCCACTGTGTAACTTAGCTCTTGGTGCTTGGTACTTTGTACTTTGTTCTGCTTTTGACGCTTTATTGATATATTTGGAACCACCAAAAGCACAAAGTACAAAACACAAAGTACTAAGTACTAAGCACTACGGACCAAAAACAAATCTCTTTCAAAGTGAGGTAGCTCATGAAAAAGGCTATCAATCTGAACGTGAATGGTGTCTCTCGTACCGATGAGGTCGAGCCACGCATGCTACTCGTTCACTACCTTCGAGACGTTTTAGAACTGACCGGCACGCACGTCGGCTGCGAGACTTCCCTTTGTGGAGCTTGCACCGTGATGCTCGACGGACAGGCGGTTAAATCGTGTACGGTGTTCGCCGTCCAGGCCGACGGTTCATCGGTGACCACGATCGAAGGACTCGCCAAAAACGGCGAACTGCATCCGGTTCAGGAAGGTTTCTGGGAAAAACACGGATTGCAGTGCGGCTATTGTACGCCGGGCATGATCGTCACCGCGGCGCAGTTGCTCGAGCGAAACGCTGATCCTTCGCGAGAAGAGATCTGTCACGGTCTTGATGGCAATCTCTGTCGCTGCACTGGCTACCAGCACATCATCGAAGCGGTGCAATACGCTGCGAAGAAGGTTGCGGGATCTTAGAGCTTTGTACTTTGAGCTTTGAAAAAAGTACAAAGCACCAAGTGCAAAGCACAAAGAACTTGGAGGCAAAATGCCAAACAACTATGTAGGCAAACGAGTAAAGCGCACTGAGGATCCGCGTCTGATCCGCGGGCTCGCACACTACGTCGACGACATCGCTTTGCCGAACACGCTTCATGTCGCCTTTGTTCGTTCAATTTACGCGCATGCGAAGATCACCGGCATCGACACTTCGGCGGCGCTCGCAGCTCCGGGTGTCGTCGCGGTTTATACGGGTGCAGACGTTGCCGATAAGATTGGACCCGTGCCCTGCGCCGGCGCCTTGCCTGACTTAAAAGTTCCCGATCACCGTGTGCTCGCAAAGAACAAGGTTTACTTTGTGGGACATCCCGTCGCAGCGATAGTGGCAAAGGATCGTTACGCAGCGCGAGATGCTGTCGATCTCGTGATGGTCGATTACGAGGATCTACCTGTCGTCACTGACGTCGAAGCGGCAGCGGCTGGTGGTCCAGTTATTCACGACGGCTTCAGCGACAACATTGCATACCGCCTGACCTCGGGCGAAGGTGATATTGACGCAGCTTTCGCCGCCGCCGATCGCACCGTTAAGCAACGCATCCTGCACAAACGATTAGCGCCGATCGCGATGGAGCCGCGCGGCGTGCTCGCACGCTACTTCCCGGGCGAAGAAGAGCTGACGATCTGGTCGTCAACACAGATCCCGCACCTGATGCGCACGCAAGTCGCGCTCATGATCGGAATTCCCGAGAACAAGTTACGCGTGATCACACCGGAAGTGGGCGGCGGTTTTGGCTCTAAACTAAATGTTTACTCGGAAGAGGCCCTGCTCGGCTGGATCGCGATGCAGCTTGGCAAACCCGTGAAGTGGATCGAAACGCGTCGAGAAAACATCCAGGCGACGATTCATGGACGTGGCCAGGTTGGCGATATCGAAGTCGCATTCAAGAACGACGGCACGGTGCTTGGTCTACGCTATAGCGTCTTCGCGGATATGGGTGCGTATCACCAACTACTCACACCTGCGATTCCCACGCTGACCGGATTAATGCTCTCGGGCGCTTACAAGATCCCTGCGATCCAGATGAATATCACTGCGTGCTTCACGAACAAGATGGCCACCGACGCATATCGCGGCGCCGGCCGTCCCGAAGCAACGTATGTCGTGGAGCGTGTCTTTGATCTTGTCGCCGCCGAATTAGGCATGGATCCCGCGGAAGTGCGTCGCAAAAACTTCCCGGCGCCGAGCGAGTTTCCTTTTCATACCGCGACTGGTCTTGATTACGACAGTGGCGACTATGAAACTGCGCTGAACAAGGCACAACAGATCATCGATTACGCGGCACTTCGCGAAGAGCAGAAAAAGGCGCGCGAAGAAGGACGATTGATCGGAATCGGAGTTTCAACTTACGTCGAGATCTGCGCGCTTGGTCCATCACAGGCGATGCCGGCGGGCGGCTGGGAAAGCGCCACGGTGCGTATTGAACCTACGGGGAAGGTGACGGTGCTGACAGG
>DASTVU010000452.1:0-2479 GCA_035758935.1 Pyrinomonadaceae bacterium
TCTTCCTGGAGCAAACTCGCTGCCGAAGGGGCTGAACACCTCACTGCGTGCCTACGCACTATTTGGAAGTAGCTACTGAATTTAGCCACGGATCACTCAGATGAAGACGGATCCGTTTTCATCCATGTAATCTGTGGCTAAACCATGTTTGGTATCAACCCGCCGAATCACGGCTGGCGGTCGACGCAGTTGATCGTGTTTCCGCTAGTATCCGTGCAGCCCCATTCCCAGTCGCCGAAACCGTTACGCTTTATGTGGAGACACTTCTTGTTGCCACAGAAGTACCTTTCGTATCTGAAGGTCGTAATGGTGTTGTCGTCCGTACCTGGTTTGCGGGGGCGTGGTCTGCCGGTGCCCGTTAACGAGTGAACGCTATTGCCTTTTGCGTCGATGAACGAGACTTTGACGTCGCCTTTCTTCTCGTATCCGGGAAACGCCACGCGGATTCGGTAAAAGCCCGCCGGCAGAGCGCGTTGACCGTCGATAGAAACATACGCATACAACAGGTCTATCCCGGCGGTGAACTCTTTCTCGGTCGGTACCTCATCCCGGCGAAGGACGGCGGTCATAACTTGCGAGCTAGTCGAAATTTCACAGGTAAGTGTTTCCTTAACAATTGTCTGCCCGGCAGACTTCGCGCTGCGTTCGAGCGAATCGGCTAGTTGTTTTTTAAAAGCTGCGAGGTCGATGGTGGTTGCTGGTTTGCTCATGGCGTTTCTCCTTTGCGTTGGTTGGTAGGGTGATGGAACTTCGACAAAGAGCACAGTGAGTTTTTCGAAAATCACATCGTGGAAGTACTCCTCCAGAGAGGAAATGATGAATCTTGAACGCAGGAGTATGTTAAGGTGAGAAAAGAGTGTAAGTAATTAGGTGTCGCTGAATTTTTCCTGAGTCAGTTTTCTCGACAGACGAGCTAGTATCAGAAGGTGTGGAAATATGAAAACAGCGTATCCTTGCTGGTGATTCAAAACCAGTTTAGCTCGGCGCGACAACGCCGAAGAAAGGATACGCTGTGGCCACATCATATCAACACCAGAACCTTGTCGTCGTCCCTGAGGACGATCCCTTAGAAGCAATCAGCCGCCAGGGAGCACAACGCATGCTCACCGTCGCACTGGAACGAGAAGTCGAAGAATACCTCGAGCGACAACGTTATGTGCGACGTCTTGATGAGTCAGAGTTTCGCGGTTATCGCAATGGCTACGGTCGCGAGCGCCAGGTAACCATCGGCAGCGGCACCATCAAAGTGCGGGCGCCCCGAGTGAGCGACACGCCAACTGAACAAGAACCGTTCGAGTCAAAGATCCTGAAGCCATATCAAAAGCGATCGCAGAAGCTGGCGGAGTTATTTCCCAAGCTATTTGTTGAAGGTCTGGCGACGCGCGATTTCGAGCCGGCGTTGCGTTGTCTGTTAGGCAAGTCGGCCGCCTTGTCACCCGCTACGATCGTGCGTCTGAATGCGCAATTCAAAGCCGAGTATGAGGAGTGGCGCCAGCAATCATTAGCTGAGCGGCGCTTCGTCTATATCTGGGTTGACGGGGTGCATATCAAAGCCGGAGTGGCGCGTGAAAACGCTGCCGTGCTCACGGTGATCGGCGCGGACGTCGATGGGCGCAAGCATTTAATTGCCCTGGAAGAAGGTTATCGCGAATCGAAAGAGAGTTGGTTGGAAGTATTGCGCAACCTGCGCGACCGCGGTATGCCAGCGCCGGTGCTCGCGGTCGGTGATGGCGCTTTGGGTTTCTGGGCCGCGGTGGCGGAAGTTTGGCCGCACACAAAATGTCAACGTTGCTGGTTCCACAAGATGGGTAATGTCCTCGACAAACTGCCGCAGAAGGAACGCAAGGAAGCGACGCTGCGAGTGCGCGCAGTCTATCTGGCCGGCTCCCGTGCTGCCGCCGAGCGCTTGGCACATGAGCTGGCCAGTGAATGGCAAAAGAGCTATCCCAAAGCGGCCACTTGCTTGCTCACTGATCTCGATGCCTGCCTACGCTACTTTGATTATCCGCCGGAGCACTGGAAGCACCTGCGCACCACCAACCCGGTGGAAAGCACTTTCTCGACTATGCGCCTGCGCACTGATGCCGCGAAGAGATTCCGCACTGCTCGCAGTGGCCTGCATTTGATTTTCAAATTGTTCCAGCGATACCAGAAAACTTGGTCCAGAATCTCGGCCGCGGAGAAACTGCGTGACGTGTTGGACCAAGCAAAGCAAAAAGAAAAACCATTAGACAGGATGTCAAAGAACGAAACGGACGCGGTCGCTATCGCCGCTTGAAACTTACGAACGAATGCTAGACCAGCAAGAATGCGCTATATAAATTTCCACAACTCTTGACACGAGCTCTCTTTGTTTCCTCAGACAGATTGTCGATGTAGTTCTTCGCCATGAGGACTTTGATTCCGTGCATGAACTCGATCGGGAGTCATGCGAAAGAATCACGTTCTCTTTGACCAAATGTATTTCGAGATTGAGTTC
>DASTVU010000453.1:0-4876 GCA_035758935.1 Pyrinomonadaceae bacterium
TGGTTGGGCAGTGGTTTGTGCGTCGCCTCAACCTCGCGATGGCGGTATACACGATTGCATTGAGCATTGGCTTCATGCTGGCATTTCCGTTGATGGGCGCGATCGTATTGGCGAATGGCTGGCGCACCGCGTGGTGGATCATCGGTCTTGCGTTGCTTTTAGGGCTTGCGCCGCTTGCGATGCTACTGGTGCGTCGCTCACCTGAGTCTTGCTTGATCGATCCCGATAGCGAGTTCACCGACGACTACACACTCGCCGAGGCTTTATCAACGCCGAGCTTCTGGGTCTTTGGCATATCGAGCGCAATCTACGGCCTGATCGCTTCCGGCATCGCACTATTCAACGAATCGATACTGGCTGAGCGCCATTTCGATGCTTCGACTTACTACCGCAGTCTCGTTATCGTCGCACTGACTTCGCTCGTGGGAAACTTTCTAGGCGGCTGGATCGCTTCAAAATGGAAGATGAATCGTTTGCTCTCACTTGCGATGATCATGCTTGCCGGCTCACTCCTCGCACTGCCGCACGTCTCGACTCAGATCCACGTCGCAATCTATGCCGCTGTGATGGGACTAGCGGGCGGGTTCGTTATCGTGATCTTCTTTAGTTTCTGGAGTGCCACTTACGGACGAAAACATCTCGGCAAAATCCAAGGTGCTGCCCAGGCGTTAACAGTAATCGCATCGGCTCTTGGTCCCCTCGTCCTCGCCGAAACCGTCAGCCGCACGGGCTCGTACGCGTCGATCTTTTACCTGTTGGCCGTGGTCGTCATGGTTCTGGCGCTCCTTGCGTGGTTGGTGAAAGTCCCGCTGCGCAGCGCTGAAGGCGCTGTACTGACAGAATTCTGACCTTGACGCTGCGCACTAGATTTCGCTTCTCAGGACACAGCTTGAGCGCGTGATTTGATCACGGCTCCGATTGCCCGGCCGTTTACAGCAACGATTTTCATTCCAGGCCCCACCCCTGCTTTGAACGCGACGAGATTCGCATTCACGTCATCACAGTCCCATCTTCCTTCAACATGCCCAGCGAACACTGCTGAAAAACAGGACGACGCCAATGCAAAAGGATTCGAATCGATTTCATGAATCTTGTTGAACCAAGAACCGTGCGCGGCAACAAATGCTGGTTGATTACTCAGCAGAAATGTTTTTGCTGTTCCTGACATATGGGAGTGAGGGCAGGAACCTGAACCTCAGCGTTCTAGCCAAAACGAAAAATCTAAAAACGGAGGCCCCATGCAGCAAATCACCCGGTCAATTTATTTGGTCGACGCAGGAGAACAAGTGACACTGGAAATCGAAGCCACAAAAGTCGGGAATTTCACCACCTTTGTCGTCGACGGGCAGCAGATTGCAGCCGTACCTGGCAGTAATCCACAACAGTTTCAACCGTTCACCGTCACGGTGGGTCCAGGTCTCACGCATTTCGGTAGAGTTGATGCCCACTTTCCAGCAACAGCTCCCGACGATGCCGACTACCAGCTCTTTCTGACTGGCAGCGCGGGCGGCGGAAGATTCACCGGATCAGATATCAAGAAAGGAAACCTGAGCCATTCGCGAGGGCTGGAATTTCGCCGGTAGGTCTGTTCCAGTCGAGACAATCGCGATCGTATCCCCCCACTCCCAGGAGAAAAATTATGCTGTACACCCACAAACGACTACTTAAAACACTGGTTGGTGTTTGCATCGTAGCGCTGTTGTCACCTGTCCTGGCGTTGGCACAGGATGGCATCACAACGCAAAAGCTGCGCGAACAGATCGCGGCAATGGAGAAAGTTGACAAAGACCAAAGTACGCTCGAAGAAACAAGGGATTTGAATCGCAATTTGCTGGCTGGGAAGCGAGCTGAGCTTGCGGAACGCCTGACAAAGGAGATCGATGGCCTGCAGAAATACTCTCAAACAATGGAGAGTTCTCTATCTGCTAGCGACAAGGAGAAAATTGCGACTCGCATCTCTTCGCTTCGCCAGGAACGGGAAGCACTCCAACGTCCTGTAACCACAGCATCGGCGGTCCCAACTCTCACGGTTCAGCCCAAGATCAATTCCAATTCGACCGCGACTGCTACTGACTCTGTTGGAAATACGAGTCCGCAGAATGTCTCGAATCACCCGGGAGCGAACGCGGGAGCCTCAGCGAGCGCCCAACAAGTATTTGTCTCCACGTGTTTTCCCGACGCACCCAATAACCTTACTAACACCGCGAGAGCTGCGGCTGAATTGTTTGTTACCAATGACGATGCAAGTTCTCAATTGGGCGACCTGACGTTCTACGCCATTATCCATACGGTCGCCACTGATGCCGGTCGTGAGGATTTGTTGAAGGCAATTGAAGTTAAGCAATTACAAGAACAAACCCGTCGAACCGACAAACAAATCGGAGCTGGGGCAAACTCAGAGGGTTCAACTAGCGCACTTGAAAAACCCAGCTTTGCAGAGATCCTCGGGCTCGCCGTAGAACATGGCGCGATCCAACAAGCCATCAATGGTACGACGCTCAATCTCAGTACGACGCCTTATCTCTTCACGACCCTTGCGAACGGAGATACTCAGAGTAACTACAAGAAGTACGGCTATCTAACGCGGCTTGGGGCGTCTGCAAACTTCAGTATTCAGGATGAAGACAACCCGCTCGCTAGCGCACGCCGGCAACAACTGAATAACTGGTCGCTTCGTCTACGCCTTTCGAAGGATCGATCGACTCGATCCGACGATGTGGAGGAAATCTGGGACAGTGTAAAGGATGATTTTGCACAGCAGAGTGTGGTTATCACCAGGTTCCTTAGAGATACGTTTCAGCGAGATCTTGAGCTTGAAACACGACGCAGGGATATTGGAGATCGCCTCCTGAAGATGCTGGATGAACCATCATCAAAGGCGATCCACGACGACACGAACCTTACGGACAATCAAAAAATCAGTCAGATCGCTGAGAAGATTGTTTGCCGTGTCAAAACTGATCTGGTTGATTCGATCAGAAGCGGCAGTTTCAAGCTAAGCCAGGAGAATAAGGACAGAATTATCAGCCAAACACTACCCGATTTCGCTGCAGCAAATGCAGCGAAAGCGCGCGCGCTGAGGCTTTTCGATGAACGCATCGAGGCACTCAGCCTAAAACCGATCTTCACCCTTGCCTACAACAACATCAAGCCGACTATCGGATCAAACTACTCCGAGCTGAAGGTGCTCTACCAGAAAAAGATGTTTGATCCCATCAGCGTGATCGCCAACGGCGGAGTCTCCTTCTATCACCAGGAAAATCCCGTGTTGAGACAGAAGACAGTGCGCGATTTCTCAGTGGGACTTTCTTTAGAAGGCACCGCCGGAAGAAGCCCGTTCATGCTGGAATCGAAGGACGATAGCCAAATTACCTATTCGTTTACCGGACGGTACGAGAGATTCTTCGAGAACCAGTACTTCGCGGGCAGAAAAGCTGATATCGCTGTCGCCCAATTTAAATTCGAAATACCAATGGCTGCAGGGGTGTCGTTTCCGTTTTCCGTCACCTACGCGAACTCCTCAGAGCTAATCAAGGAGGACAAAGTTCGCGCCAATTTCGGTTTCACTTTCGACACCGACAAGCTGCTCAAAGCGTTGGCGTTGAGCAAGCTTCCATAAATCCATGACCGTGCGACTGAAAGTCAAACCGTTTGATTTGCTGAAAATCATTCGGAAGACCTTCTATCCCCAATGGAGGACCATGATGCCTTACGAATCGACGCCTGAAGACAGAAGACGTGCATACACCGTCGGCGCTATTTACGTCGTCTTAATAATCTTGCTTGCCATAATGCTCTTCAAGATATGGCCACCTGTTCCGTGGCCGTGGCCGGGGAACGTTACCGACAACGACAAAGCAGCGCTCGCTGCGTACTACACCGACACTGGTTGTCCACTGGCAAAGCAACCACCACCAGCAGCCGCGCCGAACAACAATCAGGCTACGAGTTCAACTGGTGCAAGTAATTCAGGCCAGTCCGGCACTCAACCAACAACTACCGGTGGTACTCAACCAGGAACTTCTGGTGGCGGCCAAACCGGCACACAAACAACCGGCCAGACTCGTACACAGACAACTGGACAGACTGGAACCACACCAGCGCCAGCAACCGGAGCGACGCAGCCCGGAACTACTCCACCGCCTGCAACAGGAGCAACGCAGCCCGGTGGTCAACCTGCAAACCAAACTGGAGGTGGTGGCCCAACAACAACACCAGCCTCCGGCGGGACGGCGCCTCAAGGCACCGCTCAAACAAATCCGCAGACAGGGGTCACGATAGCTTCTGGAGAGGTCATCCGCATACCGATCAACCTAAAAATAGGAGGGTATGGGCCATGTCTGCCAACAACGTTCGACGAAAGGTTGTTGCTGCTGGTGATTATTGCTGGAATGTTAGGCGCCTTCGTTCATGGCGCCACATCGCTTGCGGATTATCTCGGGAACAATGCTTTCAACCGGAGCTGGACCTGGTTCTACCTGCTCCGCCCGGCTATTGGGATGTCTTTGGCGCTGGTTTTTTACTTCGCGATTCGTGGCGGATTTCTATCAACAACCGGTGGCGCTAAAGACATCAATCCGTACGGCATTGCGGCGCTTGCCGGTATGGTCGGAATGTTTTCAAAACAGGCAACGGATAAGTTGAGTGAAGTCTTCTCGACTCTTTTCCGGGCAGCTCCCGGTGAGGGTGATGCTAAACGTGGCGATCCACTTAAAGGAGCAACTGTAGGCGCCTTTCAGCTTGAACCACCCACCGCTGTGGCTGGTGGTGAAGCATTCAAACTCACTGTTACTGGAACTGGATTCGTCAACGGCGCAACCATTAATGTCAACGACAAACCACAGCCCACAACTTTCGAAAGCGCGACTAAACTCAG
>DASTVU010000454.1:0-4211 GCA_035758935.1 Pyrinomonadaceae bacterium
GGCCCTCCGTGGCCGCCCGTGGTTTATAACCGTGTTCGCCAATTCGGAGACTGTTGTTTCTTGAATCCCATGTTCAAACCACGGGCGGCCACGGAGGGCCGCCCCTACAGTACGTTCCGCAGTTCTCATTTTTATTGACAAAGCGAGCTTTGGTCCCTATTGTTCTGCCGTTCAATTCATGCTCATCAGGTTCAGGGTAGCCGCAATCCTCGCACGTCTCAGGTTTGAACCGCAGATAAAGGAGGGCTTTGAAAATGGCTCACACAGTTGGGGAATTACTCAACATGACCGACGCTCAGCTTGACGACCTCTTCTCGCAAGGCACCGTCGGCGACATCCCAAACGGCGAAGCAAAAGGCACAGCTATCATTGCAAACGACACAAAGTTCAGCGATGAAATCGCGAAGTTCGTCAATCTTTTTGCCTGGCAGGGAAAGACGTTCGACGCGGAAGAAGGCGTCCTCAGAAATCGCATCACTCACTTCGGTTTCAACGCCATCATCGCGAAGGTTTACAAAGGACCAAGCTGGTTCGATCAGAAGGAATGCATCGTTCTTGACTACTCAAAGACCTCTCTAGTCGCTCGCTGGATTCGAGATGAGATTCGACTCATCGATCCGAATTTTTATCTCGGCCGTGTTTACTGGGGTGAGAAGCCGCTGATCCATTTTGCGCTCGAGTTCCCACCGCAGCAGTAATTTCGGTTTATCGAAATGACGTTTCAATCGAGTTTCATGGTGGTTGCACCACTCGACGTCAAACGTACGGACGAGTTGCGAAGTCTACTCGCCACGATGAACCGTGTGCCGGGAATGGCGAATCCGGATAACGAGATCATTCCGTTTGGACGGCTTCCCGATTTGCACTTCGCACGCATCGTCGTCCTTGAAGATCAGACGCTTGACGATATCACCACGGCCTACGGCCTCCCACGCCGGAATTACCCGCTGTACCTCGCATTTCTCGCTGACTTTGATGGTGACGTCGATCGCTTTCGCAACCAGATGGTATCTATTGCCCGCAAAGGCCTGGAGCAAATTTTTTCTTATTGCACGGACTTCAAACCAGGCACGGATATCCTGCACTGGATGAAGCAACACGAACACCGCCCTTCGACCATGTACATCAACTGGGTCGGGCGCACGATGCAGCAGATTCGCGAAGAAAACGCGCTGCGACAAGTTGTGCAGACGCTCGTCTTCAATGGTGGATCTCAGTTTCAAACGAGTTCGCCGGAAGAGATCCGTCGGTCGGTCAAGGCCTTCGTCGATAAGGAAGTAAATAGTAAAAAGCTCACGCTGACTCCAGTCGGACAAATGCCGCTGACGTGGCGTTTAAAGAATCTGGTACACCTGATCTTTGTTCCACTCGTACTCCTGTTCTTCACTCCCTTATTGATTCTTTACCTGCCGTTTTTCATATTCCAGTTACGCCGGCGTGAGAAGAGCGACATGGAGATTGCTCCGCGGCCCACGGCTGAATACGTGAACAAGCTCGCACGAATCGAGGACTACGACGTAACGAACCAGTTCACCGCGATGGGCAGCCTGAAGCCGGGACTATTCCGTCGCTGGTTGCTTGTGATTCTCCTGTGGCTCATCGAATACACCACGCGCCACATCTACACGCGCGGGCATCTCGCACGCGTGCCTTCGATTCATTTTGCGCGCTGGGTCTTCATCGACGACAAAAAACGACTGGTCTTTTGCAGTAACTATGACGGCAGTCTGGAAAGTTACATGGACGACTTCATCAACAAAGTCGCCTTTGGACTGAACGTTGTTTTCAGCAACGGAATTGGTTATCCAACAACAAACTGGCTCTTCTTTCAGGGAGCAAAAGACGAGCAGAAGTTTAAGTATTTCATTCGCCGGCACGAGCTACCGACTGAGGTTTGGTACGACGGCCACACCGGTCTCACCAACTTTGATCTAAAACGCAACTCGCTCATTCGAGATGGACTGGACCAACGATCGATGACGAACGCGGAAGCGGTGCAGTGGCTGGAACTTTTATGAAGATTGCCAATTGCCGATTGCCAATTGCCAATTTGTGGGGCGTCGGTTTGTTAAATCGGCAATCGGCAATTGGCAATTGGAAATAAAGATGATTGATCTCGACTACGATGATGTTCAGGGTCTGGTACGCTTTGGCTTTGGCAAGATGAATGAAGCGTGCTACTACCTCGTCCGCATAAAAGATCTTAGTGCGGCTCGCTCGTGGCTCGCGAATGCGCACATCACGAGCGCGCGTACGTTGGAACCTCCGCCGCAAACTGCTTTGCAGGTTGCGTTAACTGTCGATGGCCTAAAAGCGCTCCGCGTTCCGGACGAAGCTATCGCAGGATTTGCACCGGAGTTTCTTGCTGGTATGACCGAAGAAAGTCGTTCGAGACGACTTGGCGATGTCGGCGAGAACGCACCGCCTAAATGGCGTTGGGGTCATGCTGATCGTACGCCCCACCTGGTCATCATGATGTTTGGCCAAGAAAACCAGATGACAGAGTGCGAGACGGAGTTCAAAGGGCCATCGTGGGATATCGCTTTCGAAGTGTTGGAACGATTGGGGACCGACGACCTCGGTGAAGTTGAGCCATTCGGTTTTGTTGACGGAATCAGTCAGCCGGTAATCGATTGGGAAGGGAAGCGAACGATCAAGGGCGACCAACTCGTGTACAGCAACCTTGTTTCCCTCGGCGAGTTCGTGCTTGGTTACTCAAACGAGTACAACGAATACACAGACCGGCCGCTGCTCGATTCAAGCAGTAAAGGCGCAGCCGAACTACTTCCAGCGTTGGATCAGCCGCAGAAGAAAGACCTCGGCCGCAACGGTACGTACCTTGTCATAAGACAGCTTGTGCAGGATGTTCGCGGATTCTGGCAGTTTGCCGATAAGACGGCCGAATCGAATCCCGCCGAGCGCAAACGAGTTGCAGAACTGATGCTCGGCCGCGACCAGAATGGCACGCCACTCTTGCCGTTGCAGCACCAGCCCATCCAGGGCGTCGGCCCGGAGGAGCAAGATCGCGCTTACAATCAGTTTACTTTCGACTCCGATCCGGTGGGTGTGAAATGTCCATTGGGATCGCACGTTCGTCGCGCCAATCCTCGCAATGCAGACTTTCCAAACCCGGTAAAGGGTCCGATTTCTCACTTACTGCAAACACTGGGCTTTGGTCGCAAAGGTCTCCGGGACGATTTGATGTCGCCTACTCGTTTCCACCGCCTGGTCCGTCGAGGGCGGGAATATGGTCCGGGTTTAACAGAAAGTCAGGCTCTTCAGCCGCCACAGCCTAACGAAAGCGAGACCGGATTACATTTCATTTGTATCAACGCGAATATCGCGCGGCAGTTTGAGTTCGTGCAGGGTGCGTGGTTGATGAGCACGAAATTTGACGGGATGAGCGAAGAGAGTGATCCGATGATGGGGGATAGGGAGCCGGTTGCAGGCTGCCCGCAACCCAATACGTTTTCGATACCGCGTGAAAGTGGATTGAGAGAACGCTGCAGCGGTTTACCACAGTTTGTTACGGTGCGCGGCGGTGCGTACTTCTTCCTGCCGAGCCTCAGAGCGTTGCGATATTTTGCCACGATTGGTTCTTAAATGAATGCCACAAAAAGGCACAAAAAGCACAAAAGCAAAGTACGAATGATCATTTTTGTGCCTTATGTGGCTTATGTGCTTTTTGTGGCCGGAGGTGAACGATGTCATTAAAGTCTCGCCCTTTATTGATCATTTTGGTCGTCGTGCTTGCGCTGGTCGCCATCGGCGTTGTCGTTTACAGCAGGCTTAAACCGCATGGCCCAAAGTCTGGCGAGGTTCTCGATGAAGCGCGTGTCGCTCAACGGGCGGCGTCAAGTTTTCCAGCGGCGGACGAAGATTACTTCCACGACATGGACGGTGGCGTTCAGTTAACCCCTGACGAGATCAAAGGCCGCAACACGTGGATTGTTTGGACGGCCGGCAACGATCGCTTCTGGGACAAGATGGTTAATACCAGCGCCGGCGCGCTCGACTTTTTGAAGATACTCTCGTCTCATCCGAAAGTTCCCCACCTCACTCGCGATACGCGTTGGCAATACCTCGGACTCGTCAACGATCCGTGCTTTGAAAAAGCGACGGGTCCCGATCCAAATCGTTTTGGTCTCTGGCTCGACAAACGCAAGGCTACTTGTCCGCCCGATCCGTTCGAGAACGAGCAAAAGTATCCG
>DASTVU010000455.1:0-2886 GCA_035758935.1 Pyrinomonadaceae bacterium
GCGGCGGATTGATGTTGCCTGAGATTCCGGCCACTGCCATCAGTATCAGATTTCTGGGAATGTGAACTTCGTGTAATGGTCCAGATCCTTCGTTGGAAAGCGAGTACGTGATTGGCTGAGCAACTGTGCTCGCGCGGGTTAAGAAGGCCCTAACCTGATCGCTGACTTGAGTGCTCGGCTGGTTAGCCCACTTCTTATATCCCTCCATCAACACAGGCGAGATATAAAGCTGACCGTGTAAAGGTCTCGGTTGCCAGCGCGTGGAGTTTTTGAATTGAATGTCGCTGGAAAGTGTTTCGTGTTTCAGGTACGAGTCGACCACGTAGCGTGTTGAGGTCGCGTCGGAAGAAAGCACGATAAAGTTACCGACGAAAGCATACGCAAAGACATTAGCAAACGAGATGAGTTCGGTGTCTTCGCGACGCTCCGTTTGCATTAATGAACTGGCGCCTTTGAAGCCGAAGTTGTCGATTAGCTTGGGCATCAGTGCCCGCAAGCCTTCTTTGTCTTTGACGGCAATTGCCAGAACTGGTGCGGCATTCGTTGATTGCGGCTGCTCCGTTGCTGATCTCGTCGTGCCGATCACGACTGAGGCGGCTGAGTCCCCAGACGTTGCTATTGGCGTGGCAGGTAGGATCCCCGGGATGCCCATCATGTTCGCACTTTCTGTCGGCAAGCGAAGAGCGATTTCTGAACCAAGCAAAGGCAGCAGATCGTCCTTCAATTTGATCTTTAACCGTTCTTCGATTGCCGCGAACGGCGACACGGGTTCGACTTCTTTTGTATTCACCATCATGCCGTGCGACGTGGTAATAGATTGTTTTGGTTGAGGCTTCGACATCGTTGCATAGATCTGGGGTAGATCGAGCGACATCGTCAAAAGTAATTCAGTATCAGCCGGAAAGATGTTCGGCGCCTCGGGTGATAGGGCCGGACCCGTGATGAGCATCGGCATAAACGGAAGTGCGTCGTTTCTCGCACTAGACTGACTGACGAGCAGCACACGCAGATCGAATGAATCACCTTCGAAGGCGAGCGCCAAGCCGATGCCTTCGGGCATATGTGATTCACCGGAGAAAAAGGACGCGCCCAGGCCGGATAAAAGCATCGAGAACAGCTCGGGCCCTAATGCTTCTTTCCCTCCTTCAGTAGATGGACCAATCCCCAGCTTCGCGGTTGCATCCAGTTCCACGTCTTTCTCAGGTAAGAATTGGGGTTCGTCAGGCTCTGCAGGTTGCTTCTCGTCTGCTTTAGCCGCCTCTTGCATCTGTTTTAGCTGTTCTTCCGCCAGCCGGTTTTGTTCCTCGGAACGTTTTTGACGTTCTTCGTCCTCTCTCTCCATCGCCTTCGTATTGACGTAAACGAAGATTGGTTCGCTACTAAAGCGGTTGCGCGCGGCCCGGAAGTTCGCGTCTTCAGCGAGCAGTTTGCTACCGGCTGGTTTCAACTGCTTCATGGTCCATGGACGCGGGGTGATTACCACGAGTGAGCCCATGCGTTGCAGGTGAAAGCCTGGTTCTGGAGGTGCGGTTGGTTTTGGCTTTTCGTTAGCGTTAGCACCCTCTGCCTGTTTCGGAGAGGGTTCCGGCGCCGGCGGGGGCATTATCGTCGGCAAGAACTCATTCAGCGTCCCGGCAAACTTCGTCGCCTCTTCAGCAGTTGCAAACTCGATCGCGATGAGTGACTGCGGCGCTTGTTTGGCATTGACTGTGGGACCGATGGCGACCAGGAGTCGTGAGGTCATCACTTCTTCGGCGTGTGCGTCCAGCCACTTCACTACAGTTCTGAACTCTTTTGGCGGGGCCGAGAGTTTCAAAACCGGTTCGAGTAGATCGTTAACCGCGCTGGACCGGATCAGTTGTCCGGCGCCTCTTACCTCGCCATAGAATGTGTATGAATCCGCCGGTACTAACGTCTCGAATGTTGGTGCAGGCGCCGGCGCCGCTGTCGCTTTCGGTTGCGGCTTCTGAGTTGGGCGTTTTTGCTGCGCAATGACTGGCGCTGTGAGGGCCAGCAGGAGCAGTAACATCGACGCTGCTGTACGTGTGATGACGTTCATGGGAGTCCGCCTTTAGGTGTCAAAAAAAACTTCAAGTGATTAACGCGGGATGAACCGCACGCTTAATACTATACCCTCTATCCGCAAGTCTTTTCCAAACTTGTATTCCGCCGCGGACACGCGGTGCAATAATTCTGTTCTAGTTGACTGAAGAATACGAAGCGAAGCGTCGACGCGGTGAGTCTCCCCTGATCTCCGCGTCGACGCAGTTCCGGGTGAGCGTAGCCCACACTCCCTCCCGGAAAGTTGTGCGCAACGGTGTGCGCAAAAGCAATAACGACCCCGATTCGAAGAACTTTGAAGATCAACTTAGTCATCTCGGCTAAGTATTGAGATGGCGCCGACGGTTGTGACCCAGCCGACAAGCATGAGAGTTGCACTCGCCACCAGTCTTACAGTCAGCAGTGAAATCTCCAGCCATGCACGGTCGGTGGAGATCGACTTCCGTATTAGCAAGTACGGGGCCACGGCAAAGATCAAAAAAACCGTGGCTTCGATCCGTTTCATCAGTGGCTAATGTCGTTCAGAGAACGCGAACCGCTGACTATCTGTATTCGCGTGAATCTTCGGTCGATACATCAGCTCCACACGCGCGGGCGCAACCACGAACTCACCCGGTATTTGCACACGCATCGCATATTGAAAAGTTGCATCGCCATCAAAAAGATTGAGGAAAAAGACCGTGCGCCGGTCGCGAAACTCGCGCGAGCTATACCAATCGGTCCAACTCCCCTCGCCATAGCTCAGATTTAGATTCCCGACGGCTTCAATTTGTTCCGCCCCTGATGGAATCGGATCCTCCAACATCAGATGACGAGCTTTATTTC
>DASTVU010000456.1:0-8947 GCA_035758935.1 Pyrinomonadaceae bacterium
TGTGGGTAACTTCATTTTTTCGAGATGCGTCTACGCCCATTCTAGGTGCTTTGAGGCTTGGCCTCAAAATTTAAACCCACACTTGGACACCGTCAGTACCGTCCGCGGTAGCGGATGGGCGCGCCGCAGGCACTCAATCACTAAACCCATCCGCTATCGCGGACGGTACTGACTGTGTCCAAGTGTGACGTCCTCACCTCTGAGACAAGCCTTTGAAACAGCGTTGTCGCGGAGTAGTATTGAACAAGATGAAAACCATAGGAATCGTTGCGCATAGTGCCGAAGGCGCGGCACTTTGTTTCCTAACCGCGTGCCACGAAGGATCTTCGCTCCTTGGCCCACACATGCATCCGAACATTGTTATGAGTGCGATACCGATGGCGCTGTGCATGGCGGGCTGGGAGGCAGGCGATCACTCGGCGGTTGGGAAATTTTTAGCAGAAGGTGTGCAACAGGTTGCGGACGGTGGCGCTGACTTTTTCGTTTGCCCTGACAATACCGCCCACATCGCGCTCGAGAAGATTGCTGGTGATCTGCCATTGCCAGGTTTGCACATCGCCGAGGTCGTTTGCAGCGAAATTAGCAAGCAAGGTTGGAAACAGATCGGATTGTTAGGCACCCGTTACACCATGACCGGCCCAGTCTACAGGTCGGCGTTGGAAAAACGTGACTGCGAACTCCTGGTTCCCGACGAACCGACGAGGGAGCGACTAAATGCAGCAATCTTCGACGAGCTTTGCATGGGAATCTTCAACACAAGCACGACTGAATATTTCCTACAATCAATCGAGGATCTGAAATCCAGAGGCGCTGAGTGTGTGATCCTGGGCTGCACAGAGATCCCACTGATTGTCACGCCCGAAAATTCTGCCTTGCCAACGTTTGATTCAACGCGACTGCTCGCGAAATATGCGGTTCTCGAAGCGATAAGTGATCGACCCCTCACAAAGACTGGTTGGCTGCCAATTGTTTAGCCACGGATAACACGGTTCAGAGCCCAGATTAGCCTCCCAAGTTTGTTCTTCCCCCACAACACCAGCACCCAAACTTAGGAGAAATATCATGGCTGCAAGAACCTTACTTCTAGTGTTGACCTTAGTGTTATTGACAGTGACTGCCAAAGCGGCTGCGCCGGTGGGCCAGACTATCTGGATACGCGCGTCTGCAACCGGTCTTTTTGTGTGTGCAGATCAGAACCGCGGAACGTGGGCGCCGCTGGTTGCAGATCGATCATCTGTTGACGCGTGGGAGCAGTTTCAGGTGGTTGATGCCGGCGGCGGCTTTATTGCTTTCAGAGCAATCGGAACGGGTTTGTTCGTCTCTGCAGATCAGGCTCGTGGAACTTTTGCTCCACTCGTCGCAGATCGCGGGAGCATCGGAACGTGGGAGCAGTTTACCTGGACCGATATTGCGGGTGGCGCCTTCACACTCAGAGGAAGAGCGACCAATCGTTTTGTTTCCGCTGATCTCGCCCGCGGTTCTTTTGCTCCGCTAGTGAGTGATCGCCAGGCCGCAGGAACGTGGGAACAGTTTACGTGGGGCGCAGTCGGCTCACAGCCGCCAGCAGGAGCGCCTCCTGGATTTTCCAACCTGGTTTGGTCTGATGAGTTCAATGGATCATCGATCAATTCAGCGAACTGGGGATTCGATCTCGGCGCCGGCGGCTGGGGCAACAACGAACTTCAAAACTACACCAGCAGATCGGAGAACGCACGGATTTCAAATGGAATGCTCGTGATTGAAGCACGGCGCGAGAATCTAGGCGGAAGCGCATTCACCTCGGCGCGCATGAAGACACAAGGGAAACAATCGTTCGGCATCAACACGTGGGTCGAGGCTCGAATCGACGCACCTCAAGGTCAGGGAGTCTGGCCGGCTTTCTGGATGCTCGGCAACAGCATCAGTACGGTTGGTTGGCCCTCCTGCGGAGAGATCGACATCATGGAGATTCAGGGCCAGAATCCGTTCCGAAACTTCGGCACGATTCACTGGGCCGATCCAGGTGGCAATCACGTCTCGTTTGGAGGAATTTTCAATTCGTCCAGCTCGCTCTCGGCTGGATTCCATACGTACGCGATTTCGCGCACCGGAACTTCGATCAAATGGTACGTCGATCGAATCCAGTATGCTGAGGCAAACATCTCGGGCGGAATAAACAGTACGTCCGAGTTTCAGGGCCCATTCTTTATCATTCTCAACGTCGCCGTAGGCGGAAACTTTGTCGGAAGTCCCGACGGAAGTACTGTCTTTCCGCAGCAATTGCAGGTTGACTGGGTGAGAGTGTGGGGAAATTGAGATTTTTTTAGCCACAGATGGACACGGATAAACGCGGATTACATTTTCAATCTGTGTTCATCCGTGTAATCTGTGGCTAAGTTCTCCTATGATCGGGCAACTCCTCCTCCATTATCGTGTTGTCGAAAAAATCGGCGAAGGCGGCCAGGGCACCGTTTACAAGGTTATCGATACGTCGCTCGATCGCCCTGCAGTGATCAAAGTTCTACCGCCCGATCTCACTGGCAGCGCTTCTAATCTCGCTCGCTTCGAACGCGAAGCGAAGCTTGCGTCTTCTTTAGACCATCCAAACATCTGCACGATCTTCGGCCTGCATAAAGTCGGCGATATTCAGTTCATCGCGATGCAGTACGTTGAAGGCCGAAATGTGCGCCAGCTCGTCAACGGACAACCACTCGATTTGCGCCAGGCACTCGCGATTGCAATTCAGGTTACTGACGCTCTCGCCGCGGCACACAGTCGTGGCATCGCGCATCGCGATATCAAAGCGCGCAACGTGATGGTCACCCGCTCTGGAACGGTGAAGGTGCTCGACTTTGGTCTCGCAAAATTGATCGAGGGTCCACACACGGGCTCGAGCGATCCACACCTTACTGAAGTGGGAGTACCGTACGGCACCTCGACGTACGCCGCGCCCGAGCAGGCCCAGGGTCTGAAAGCCGATCATCGTGCAGACATTTTTTCAACCGGCGTGTTGCTGTACGAAATGTTGGTTGGCACGTGGCCGTTTCGCGGCAAGACAGCGTTGGACGTGCGCTATGCAGTGGTTTATCACCAGCCAAAGCCGATCGTTGACGCAAGAGGTGACGACTCACCAGCGATTCGTCGCATTCAGGAGATCGTGGATAAAGCACTCGCGAAGGCTCCTGAGGATCGTTACCAGAAGATCGAAGACATGCGCAGCGATCTTCAGGAAGTGTTGCGAGAGATCGATGTCGACATGAGTGTCGGCAACACGTTGACTGACGCTCCACTCGCAGCCGCGGCAAGTTGGAGTCCTAAACCAACAGCCTTTTGGACCACGCCACGCAAGCTCGTCGCTGCGTTCGGCCTGGTATTGATCCTTGCGCTCGCGTTTTTTGCATTTCGCCTCAATCGCCAGGCCGCCGAAGCTGATTCAGGTATCAATTCGCTTGCAGTCCTGCCCTTCACGAACAGCGACCCCAATAGCGAATATCTTTCAGACGGAATAACGGAGAGCCTGATCGATAGTCTTTCGAGAGTGCCAAACCTGAAAGTTAAATCAAGCAGCACTGTCTTTCACTACAAGGGCCGCGAGACCGATCCGAAGAAGATCGGCCGCGAGCTTGGCGTTCATGCACTACTTTCGGGCAGTGTCTCGCAAGTTGGTGACGATCTGTCGGTAAGTGTTGAGTTGATCGACGTACGCGACGACAGTCACATCTGGGGAGAACGTTACGGTCGTAAAGTTTCAGAAGTCGTTGCTCTACCGCAGCAGATTTCGCGCGACGTGTCGCAACGATTGCGCTCACGCACGGAAAACATGGACCACGCGCAGTTGACGAGAAACTATTCGCCTGACTCGGAAGCGTATCGTCTCTACCTGCAAGGCCGTTATAACTGGAACAAGAGAACGGTTGAGAGTTTGAAGAGCGGCATCGACTATTTCGGCCAGGCTATCATGAGGGACCAGGATTACGCGCTTGCCTATGCCGGACTTGCTGACTGTTACCTGCTGCTCAACGTATACAACGTCGCCTCGGCCGACGAGTCGTTTCCAAAAGCTGAAGCCGCCTCACGAAAAGCGTTGTCGATCAATGAGAGTTTAGCCGAAGCGCATACATCGCTCGCGTTTGTTACTTATCGTTACTATCTTAAGTGGTCTGAAGCAGAGCAACACTTCAAGAAAGCGATCTCGCTCAATCCAAACTATGCGACTGCGCACCAATGGTACGCGAGTTATCTTGCCGCAGTCGGACGACTGGATGAAGCGGTGGTCGAAGCTAAGACGGCGCACGAGCTTGAACCGTTTTCGCTCACGATCTATAGCGACTACATTCGCGGACTTTATTATGCCGGCCGTCTTGACGAAGCACGGAAGGAATCGTTAAAACTCGCAGAGATGGATCCCAGCTTCGCGCGTGCTCATTATGAATTGGGTCTCGTGCTCGAAGAAGAAGGAAAGCTCGACGAAGCGATTGCCGAATTCAAAACCGGATTAAAGCAATTGCCTGACAACGTCGCCGCGCTTACGGCCCTGGGCCATGCGCAGGCGCGCGCAGGTAAACGAGCCGAAGCAGAGAAAGTGATCGAAAGACTCCAGGAGCTCTCGAAACAGCAGTACGTTTCGCCGTTTCAGACTGCGGTGATTTACGCTGGAATGGATGAACGCACGCTGGCGCTCGAGTGGCTGGAGAAGTCGCGCGATGAGCGCTTCAATTGGATGCCGTTCATCAAGGTCGATCCGGTGTTGAAGAATTTGCGTGCTGAACCACGATTTATCGAACTGGCCAAAAGCCTCGGACTTTAACCACGGATAAAACGGATAAAAAACGGATGATTATGAATATTTCACGGCGTAAGTTCTTGTCGAATACTGCGAAGTCTGCGGCGGCTGTGACTTTATTGCGCTCGGTGCCGAGCGTGTTTGCGCAGGCGGCCGCGGTGCAACCGGTGTTTGCGAAGCTGGATGAATTCATTGCGCGACACATGAGTGAGACGGGCGCGCCGGGATTAACACTTGCGCTCGCAAATCGCGATGGGTTGATTCGCGCTTCCACTTACGGTTACGCGGATACCAAAGCGGGTCTGAAAGTCGCGCCGGAAACGATGTTTGAGATCGGATCGGTTTCGAAGTCGTTTGTCGGCCTGCTGCTTCTGCAATTGCGCGACGAGGGAAAACTCGATCTCAACAAACCGATTGCCGAGTATCTGCCGTGGATCAAGATCAATTCGAAATTCCAGGCAATCACGACGCATCATATTCTGAGTCACACCGGCGGACTTCCAGGCGCACCGCTTCTGCTCGATGCGCTGCTCAGTGAACTCTGGACCGCATATGAGCCTGGTAAACGTTTCCTTTACTCAAACACTGGTTACAACATTCTCGGTTTTCTGATCGAAGCGATCGATAAGCGCCCGTTTGCCGAATCGATGCGCACACGAATGCTTGTCCCACTCGGCATGAGTGCCAGCTCGCCGATCATCACCAACGATCTGCGCAAGCTGATGGCAATCGGCTACGAACCACTCTCCGAAGGCAAGCCTTTTCCGGTCAACGGACCACTTGCCGAAGCGCAATGGCTCGAGGTCGATATTGCCGCGGGCAGTGTTGCTTCAACTCCGGCCGACATGGCGAAGTACATGCGCATGCTTCTCAACAGAGGCGCGTTGCCGAAGGGCCGTCTGCTTTCGGAAGAAAGTTTCGCGCTCTTCACAAAGGCGGCAATCGATTCGCCTTATCGCGGTGAACCGGCGTCGTATGGTTACGGAATCTGGGTGAGCGACATTAAGGGTCATACACGGCTGCGTCATACGGGTGGCATGGTGGCCTTCAGTTCTTCTCTCGATGTTGACATCACCGGCAACATCGGTGCGTTTGCATCCGTCAACGCAAACTTGCGTGGCTATCGACCAGTGGCAGTGACGAAATACGCAATCGAGTTGTTCAATGCGTCTGCGGCAGGAAAACCACTTCCCGATCCGCCTGCACCACCAACTGCTCCGGACGATGTGAAGAATGCGGCAGACTACGCTGGAGTCTTTACTTCACCCGATGGAAGAAAACTGGAGCTCGCAGCGGAAGGAAATAAACTCATTCTCGTGCACGCTAACCGGCGAATTGTGCTCGAGCGAGTTGGTGCTGACCGCTTCCTCGTGAAGCATCCGGACTTTGATACGTTTTTACTCGGGTTCGTACGGGAGAACCAGCAGGTTACCCAAGCAGCTTACGGTCCTGATTGGTATTTG
Organism: Pyrinomonadaceae bacterium; assembly: GCA_035758935.1. Classification (GTDB taxonomy): domain Bacteria; phylum Acidobacteriota; class Blastocatellia; order Pyrinomonadales; family Pyrinomonadaceae; genus PSRF01. Next base: position 6,226 of record DASTVU010000456.1, read on the forward strand.
AATGAGAAATATAAAGGGCCGAAGACTTTTGAAACGAAGAAAGAATGGGAGGCCTTTGTTGGTCACTACCACAACGACAGTCCGTGGTATGGCGATACGCGTGTGGTGATGCGCAAGGGCCAACTGTTTGTGGATGGAGCTCAGGCGCTAGTACCGCGTGGTGATGGGAAGTTTGGACTTGGCGATCCGGAGGCGCCGGATTGGATCAGTTTCGAGTCTATTGTTGACGGACGCGCGATGCGGCTCAACTTCTCGGGGATCATCTTCAGGCGTGTATTCACACCGTAGGTTATCCACAGATTACATTAATAACGACTCAACTCTGTGGGCGTGGACCATTTCCTCACATGGTGACCAGGCGAAGACTGTGAATTTCCCATCCTGTGAAGCGACTAAAGCAAGCGCGTCACGCTGATCGTAAACAAACTGCGCGGCCGAGAGATGACGTGTGCCACCGTGTTCTGTTGGTTGGACCACGATTGGAAGATTGCCGACGACAGGCTCAGTGATCACCCATTTATCAACTGGTGGACTGCCTTCAGGCCGGCGAATCTTCGCACCGAACGCAAGCACGTCATATTTATCGTTGATGACCGTTGCGCCATCTACCGCTGTCAATCCCCCAATCGTGTCGACTGCCCGGCGCACGGCGCTCTCCCACCGCCTGCGCTCTTCTTCATTTTCTTCATCGACTTCTCGACGCACCAAATCCGACAGTGCTGAGAAGGCCGGCGTAACAGAGTAAAGAATCGGTTGCGCGATCGAATCTCGCCAGCGTTCAGGACCGGAAGGCACAACCAGCAGCGTGCCGCCATGTCCCTGTGCGCGCATTGAAGCGCTTAGTTGGACGAGGACGTTCAAAGCATGTTGTGGTCCATTTGTAGCTGCGGCGGTGAAGGCCAGCAACGCTTTTAGTAAGGCAGGACAGTCGGGCAGGCTCGTTCCTTTTTCGTCTATGACCTTTACCACTTCGCCTTTGAGCACGGCGACGTTTGCATACTTGCCGAGGCCATCAAGACGACGGTGTTTCACGACCAGCAACCCGGGCTCGATGTCCTCGAGTACAAAACAGAAACTCGGAATCGCTCGCGTCGTTCCCCAAACTTTCAGCTCCTCGCCATGGTGCCAAACGCCAAGATGAATCTCAGGTCGCTCGACCGCGGGCGCGAGTTTCGTCAACACTCCTGCCGTCAACGGAAGCGGATGTTCAAAGACCATCGGTTGTTTCGCGTGTTCCGGCGACAGGTAGGCCAGCGAGATCTTGGGGAAGCGGCCTTCCTCAGGTCGGAAGCTGGCCCAGAAAGTCGCGTTGATGATAGCCGCGATCGATTCTGCATTCGGTTCCGGCGCGAGGTCGTCCTCGCCCAGCCTACGCGCCTCGGCGATCTGGCGTTTGAAGTGTGCCTCGATTATAGGCGCGACGGTTTTTGCTGCGTAATATGTTGGGTGCGTGCTCATGAATCTATTTGCCCGTGAAGAGTGTATTCTCGTCGACGAAGCAAAGGCCATTGCCCCATGGATCGTGCGCGTAGAATGAGCGTTCACCCCAGGGACGTTTCACGACGTCACCGGCGCTGGCGCCGTGTACGTCTTCAGTCGAAAGACACTGCAACTCGCGCGCGCGTTCGTGGACCGCGTCGACATCCGGGACTGAGAAATATATGTAGTCAGGCAACGGGACCGGCTTCAGCCCGGGAATGTTCTCTCCATTGACATCGACGAGGGCCAGAATCACCGGACCACAATCGATATAGTGACGCGAGGCGCGCGGAATTCGCCGCCCGCGATCGCCGAGCAGCTTGCCGTAAAACTCTTCAGCCTTGTCGAGATTGTCCACTTGCAGAATGATCCGGTAGAGTGTTGCCGCCATTTTGGTTCCTTTCGCTGGAGATCAAGATTATCTGATTTGTGCTTTTTGTGCATTTTGTGGCTAAAACCCTTTTTGAGGCTCCCCCATGGACAAACATGAACCCGAAACAGGTTTGAGCTTTGAGCGAGTTGTATTTTTCAGCGATGCGGTGTTTGCGATCGTGATCACGTTGCTCGTGCTCGAACTCAAAGTTCCTCATTTGACCGAACACAGTGAATCAGCGTTGCGTCATGCGTTGCTGGAACTCCTTCCGCGAGTGATCGGATTTGTGGTCAGCTTTCTGATCATCGGTCTGATGTGGATCGAGCACCATCGCATCTTTCGGTATATCGAAGACTACGACGGCGGTCTGCTGTGGCGAAACTTGTTTCTGTTGCTTTGTGTCTCATTCGTTCCGTTTCCGACCGCGCTTTTCAGTGAGAATTTCTGGAGTCGCACTGCGTTCATCTTGTATACGGCGAGTTTTGGTGGGGTCGCGACTGCGAAACTTTTGATCTGGCGTCATGCGGTGAAAGCAAATCTGTTGAAGAAGGATGTGAGCCCGGCGCTGGAGCGACGCATTGCGCGTCGTTCGCTAGCAGTGCCGATTGCGTGCGCGGTGGCAATCGTTCTTGCGTTCGTTAGTATCTTCGTCGCGCCGCTGGCCTTTATGCTTATTCCGGTGCTGGCGCGTCTGCTCGATCCAACGTCGAAGAAAATTGATCCCGAACCCGTGTCCGCAGAATCTTCCTGATCCGATCGAGGCTACTGTAGGGGCGGCCCTCCGTGGCCGCCCTCGGTTTAGCTCACGAGATCAAGATACAGGCGCCGTCTTCTAGGCGTCATTTTAAACCGAGGGCGGCCACGGAGGGC
>DASTVU010000457.1:0-4885 GCA_035758935.1 Pyrinomonadaceae bacterium
TCGAACTCATTCTGTTGGACCGAGCTTTCGATGAGCTTCGCAACTTCCGGCGCGCGCCCATCTTTGCGCTCCTGCAAAGCCAGCGCCAACAGCGCGCGCCCATATGCTCCGAGGTTGTTGCGCTTGCCGTACAACTCGTCCAGATAGCGAGCATCGCCAGCACCACTTTCGGTGAACGCGTAAATCATGTAAGCACGCGTTTCGTCATCGATTGGATTTCCGTTATCGTTCTTGCCTGCGTCGAGCAGCGACGACAGTTTTTGCCGTCCCTGTGAGTGCCGCCATTCGTCGACGGGAAAACCTGCACGGCTCGCCATCGTTAGACCATCCACGACGTAGGCCGTCATAAACGGATCGCTCTTGTCGTCTTTCCACCAACCCCAACCGCCGTCGCCATGCTGATATGCATACAGCCGATCCAGACCTCTTCGGACTTTGCCGTCGAGATCGTTTGACGCGCGAATCTTTGCTGTCGGAACGTCTTTCAGTGTCTGGGCCACGACGACGTTCGGCAGGAAGCTGGACATTGTTTGTTCAGTGCAGCCGTAAGGAAAACTTGTGAGGTAATCAAGCGCGCCGAATAATGCACCTGCGATGGACGGCGACACTTCGATCCGCAACGCCCGGGCCTGCGTATCCGCTCGTCCCGGCACATCGAGATTAAAAGTTTGATCCGCGTCATTTTGCGTAACCGTTGTTGTTTTGCCAGAGGTTCGTCTTAGACCATGAGGCACGATGTCCATCGTCATCTCGACTGCGTCGGATTCGGTGTCAGTGAGCGCTTTCGCGAGCAAGGTCAGTCTCCCGGTGGTATTCGCCTGGACGCGCCAGTCAACGCGATGCTCGCCGTTCGGGCGAATCGTTACTGTTGAGTCAGGCGCATCGAGTAGCTGCGCGCCGTTTAATTCCAGCGAAATCTTCGTGGATTTGTCGTTCTTCAGGAAGTTGTGCACGACGCCTGAGATAGTGACCGTGTCGCCTTCCGTCAAAAAGCGCGGCATCTCCAAACGCATGATCACGTCTTTGCGCGCAATGGTTTTCTGCACGGCTGAACCGACACGCGTGTCCGCCGTCACGCCACGCGCCGTTGCCCGCCAGGTTGTAAGGTTGTCGGGCAGCTTAAAGCTCACGGTCGCTTTGCCATCGCCGCCCGTTACCACATCAGGTTGCCAAAACGCGGTGTCTTTGAATTCTTTACGGATAATGGTTTCGGCGTAGGAACTCTCATTCTTGAAGTCAGCAAGCTGATAAGCGGACTTGTTCTTCGCTAAATCCGCGGACTTTTCACCACCGTAACCCGTGAACGTGTAATGAATCGCAAGACTCGTCTGTATTTCGTTGTAGCGCCGGCCATAGAACTCGCGCTTGATGTTGCCGGCCGCTTCGGATGCAATGCTGTAAATTGCTTCGTCTACAATTCCCAGGCTGACTTCCGTGTTCGCTGCAGGTGAGCCGTCGTCGTTGCGGGCGAGGATCGTGTAGGACGCGACGTCGCGAGGCTTGAACTCGCTCTTGTTCGGAACTATGTCGAGTTTGAGCATTTTGTCCCGCGCAGGCACACCAATAATCTGGCTCTGGTTGTACATATCGCTGTTCTTGACGAACGACACGTCGAGGTAAACGTTAGGCGCGTACTTCTTTTCTATGGGTACGTCGATCACGATGCTGCGACCGGTGGCGTCGATTTGGCGCATGCTGAGGACTTCTGACAATTCCGTAGTCACCAGCAGGTGCGCTTGATCCACCGGCAGCATTGCCAGCACGTGCGCGGTTTCGCCCGGCTTGTATGACTTCTTGTCAGGAACAAGCTTGATCGATTTCTCGTCGTAATCCTGATATGAAAAATCCGACCACTGGCCCTTCTTGTCAGGCGCCCAAAACGACCCACCGCGATTCACAACCTCTTTGCCATTTTCGTTAACGATTGTTTTGACGTAGATGCTGCCGGGTGAGGGCACTGTGAAATCATACGTTGCGTTGCCCTCGCTGTCGGTGTTGACTTCGCCGCTTCCTAACTCACGTTCGTGAATAATGTAATTAACCGTCTCATACTTGTAGCCGTTATATTCTTCCCACTTGCTTTGCTTCTCCCATCTTTGTTCGATGAACTTCAGCACGACTTTTTCGGAGACAGGTTTACCAGCGTAATCCGCGGTCTTTATGCGAATCTTGGCGGCGTCGCCCTGGTAATAAAGATAGCGTTCCGGATAGGCGTCGGCGACAGTCTTGCCGCGCGTGCCGATGAATGAAGCGGCGCCCTGCATCTCTCGGCGTGAAGCGTCAGTGACCTGAGCTTCCAACCGAAACGAATAGTCCCATTCTTCTTTCGGATCAGGCGCAGGCACTTCGAAGTCAACATACGCCTCGCCTCTGGCATTGAGAGTGGCGTCGCCTTCGGTTACCAGATCGGTGCCGTAGTAGCCAGAATCCTCTTCGTCGTCACCTTCATTACCTGGGCCAGCTGCGTCGTCGAATTCGTCCGAATCGTTGTCCCACCACCAGTGGTAATAACGTTGTTTGTAGATGTAGTAGTGCACCTCAGCATTTGTGACCGGCGCGCCAAAAAAGTAATTTGCGTTGATCGTAAAACGAACTTTCTCGCCGACGCCTACGAATTGTTGGGGCGCCTTGACCGTGACTTTGAACTCGGGTTTCTTGTATTCCTGAACCTCGAAATATCCACTTGCCGTGACTTCACCAATTGACGCGGTGATGTTGTAGCTGCCGAGCGGTGCTTCATCACCCATGTCTAACTGGCCGCTGAATGTGCCACGATCCGAAAGCGGTAGTTCCTTTTCAAACACTTTACCGTTGTTAGGATCTTCGATCTTAACGTTGACGGTTTTGCTGTCGATCAGTTTGTAACCGTTCGTGGTCCATTGACGCAGAATCCCTTTAAAGAAGACGGATTGCGCAGGGCGGTAGATTGGACGGTCGGTGTAAATATAGCTGGTCACGTCTTCGCCGGTGAGCACGTCGGCTTCGCCACCGTAACCGCCGAAGTAAAACGAGTCGACGTCGGAGATGACGAAGTTGTCGCGCTCACGAGCCATGATTAGAAACGGCTTGCTCTGCGGTTCCTCCGGGTTGACGTCTTCAGCCGGGAGCTCTGGTTGGTCGGGAACCTTAACGTTAGTTTTGAAAATACCGGATTTGTCAGTCTTACCAGTGGCCAGGGTGTTTTTCGCGTTTGTGACTTCGACTGAGACGCCTTCGTGCGGCGCGCCTGACTTGCGGTCCACGATATAAACCATGACCTGACCATGACGGTTCGTCTTTTCGATCATCGTGAGGTTGGTCACGATTGCGATCGAATAAGCGCGCATAGCGCCGTTAACACCTTCAATCAGGTAAACGCCCGCATCCATCTTGCCCAGCGGAATCATCCGGCTGTCATATTCGTTTTCCAGTGCGGGCAATTTCTCGCGCCAGTCTTTCACCTTCTGATCCGGATTCAGCAACGGCACGCGCGCATAGTCAGCCACGTTCAGGGGAGTGCGTTCGGCAGGTGGCTCTTTGCGAAATTTTTGATTGAAAGTTTCGCGATGCGGTTTTTGCAGGTGAGTGCGGACATAATCTTTGACTGCTCCAAAGAGCAACGTCTTGAAGCGGTGCGTACGCTCAAGCAGAGACGGACGCGCACCGTAACCCTGCGAGATTTCCGCTTTCTCTTTCTCGCCCATCTCGTGGGGATCTTCGAGCTGCTTGAAAAACTTGTTGGGGTCCTGGATGCGATAGAGGCGGAAATCCAGATAATCGATGTTTTGGTAACTGGCCCATAGCCGCGCCGATTCGTTTGGCGAGTAAGACCGATTCGTGGTCAGCGAAAAGTACGGCTTGGTGATCGAGACGGTCGGAGGCTTCTCCTCTGCCGGCGGTGTTGGCGGTGGTGCAGTGCGCGCACGGATGACATTGAAGCCAAAGACCGAAGCGACGAGCGCAAGATAGATGATACCGGTCGCAAGGTACCGACGGTATTTAGTGTTAGACAAGTTATTTAATCCTCCCGCGTCATTGGACCACTCACTGCAAGATCTTCAAGCGATAGAACCCGAGAAAATTCTTGTTACGCTCAACCGGCCGCCAGCGCGGATCCGGATGCTGATCGAGCACTGAAAGCTCGACCTTCTTCACCGTTCCTTTGTCGATTGGCGATGAACCGGTGTGATAAACAACCCAATCCTTCGCACCATTGGGTGCAATACGCGCCGGGCCCAGAAACACCATCACGTGGAACGGAAACTTCTGGACCCACGGTTGGTAATAGAAGAGCAGATCGCCGGGTTCAGCTTCGCGCCGATCGCGACTGATGAACACGACGTTGAAATTCTTCAGAGTCCGGGCGTCGGCGAATTCCGAAAACCGGCCATTGTTAATGTCGTTTTCGATAAATGATCCGAAATCCGTGCGAAAGATCTTTTCGCCGAACGGGTTGCTGTCCAGGTCAAAACTCTTAACGTCCGGCGCGACGGTTTGGTACGCCGGTCCCATCTTCTGAAACCAGATACGATCGTGGTGCCGCAGGGCCTCGCGCATTGCGAATCGCGCTAGTCCGGCACAGTCGCGCTGCTCTGCGTTCCATTGATCGCTGAGCTGATAGAATTGCGTTTCGGCGATCGTAGTGAACCAGAGGCGAAAGCTGTCGCGATCCTGAAAGCTGCGCAACTCAATAAAATCCGGTATTCCGTCGTTATCAGAATCGATCAGTTCCGCTCGATTATTCGAGGGCGAGTTGGATTCCCGGCCCATGCTCGCCCTCTTTCGTGGGGTGGAAGTCCCTTCAATTGTTTCGGTGTGATGACGGCGTGTAAAACTCCAGGCAAGTGCTGTGGTGGATACAATAACGACGGCTGCTAATGCTAACCAGCGTTTTAAAGGGGCACGC
>DASTVU010000458.1:0-3568 GCA_035758935.1 Pyrinomonadaceae bacterium
AAGCACCAAGCACTCCTCACTTAAACTTTGCTTCACGCTTAGCAACAAACGCTTCGTACGCCTCACGGTAATCAGGGTGCTGCATACAAATCGCTTGAGCCTGCGCTTCGCTTTCGAGGGCGGTTTGCAAATTCATATCGAGTTCGCGATTGAGCATCTCTTTTGTCTTACCAAGCGCGAATGCTGGGCCACGAGCCAATTTTTCCGCAAAGGCTCGTGTGGCCGAAGGCAGTTCTCCAGCCGGCACGACGCGATTGTATAAACCGATTCTTTCCGCTTCGGTTGCGCTCACGAAATCCCCAGTGAACAGCAATTCCGTAGCTTTCGAAAGTCCAACTACGCGCGGCAGCAGATACGACGCAGCCATGTCAGTACCGGCAAGGCCGACCTTCACAAACAGAAACGCTATCTTTGCTTCTTCACTCGCGAAACGAATGTCTGAAGCAAGTGCAATACATGCGCCGGCGCCCGCGGTAGTACCATTCAAACTTGCAATCACAGGTTTCGGCAGCGCCCGAATATTTTGAATGAGCTCACACGTCATACGCGTGAACTCGAGCAGACCTTCCATGTTTCGGCTAAACAGTTCGCCAATAATGTCGTGAACGTCGCCGCCGGAACAGAACGCTCTGCCGGCACCGGTGATTATCACAACTCGCACTCCCGGCTCATCGCGCAAAGCAGCAAACGTATCCGTCAGTTCGCGATAGACTTCAAACGTCAACGCATTGAGTCGCTCAGGCCGGTTCAATGTGATCGTCGCGATGCCTTGTTCATCCTGTTCGTAGAGGAAAGTGGTTGGTTGTTTCATGCCGGCAGCACCGCCATGGCTTCGATTTCAACTTTTGCTGCATCGTCGAGTAGTCCTGCAACCTGGACCAGGACCATCGCAGGATAGTGCTTGCCGAGGTGCTTACGATAACGCTCGCCCACTTCTCTCGTTCGTTCGCGGTATTCGATTTTGTCGGTGACGTAAATTACGATCCGTACGATGTGCTCCGGTTTTCCACCGGCGGCATGCAAAACTGTGACGACGTTTCCCAGCGCCCGATCGAATTGCTCAACAAAGTCGGGGCTAACAATTTTCTGCTGTTCATTCCAGGCAATTTGTCCGGCGATGAAGAGCAGTTTTCCGTTCGCATCGGCAACGAGGCCGTGCGAATAACCACTGGGCGCACCGAGAGAGTCGGGATTGATAAGCGTGAAAGCCATTGTGAGGAGAGGTTACCAGATCCACGTTCATCCGCGTAAATCTGTGGCTGGTTTTTTACAGAAGCTTATCGAGGCGGGAGGCGAGTTGCCCGGCGAGATTTCCGTTGGGATCGAGACCACCGATTGGTCCACCTGACATATTGCCCTCTTTGTCGAGAATCACTATCGACGGCAGTTGGTCCACGCCGAATTTCTTGGAAACCACACCATCGTGATCTCGCAGCACAGTCACCTTTAAGCCATACTTCTGAGAGAACCCGCGCAGTTGTTCGTCGCTGGCGAAATTCTTCGACTTCGGATCATCCGACTCAGTGCTGACCCAGTAAACTACTACGCCGCGATTGCTGTAATCGTCGGCCAGCTTTCTGACGCCCTGAAGTTGTGTCTTGGACAACGGCAGCCATGAGGCGCCAAACGCCAGCACCACGATTTCACCGCGAAGACTTTCGGCTGTAACGGTCTGTCCGTCGATAGAGCGCAGTGAGAAGTCCACCCGATTGGTTGGGTTCTGCGCCAACGCCACGCTGCCTGCCAGCAAAGTTAGCAACCCGGCCAGGACTCGTTTTCGACTTTTTCGAACCATCTCTCTCCTTCGCCAAACGCTTATGTTGACGTTCGACTTGGTGCGTTAGATGAGTGTGTCCAGCGTTTCGTTGGTCTAATTCTGCGGGGGCGCCGGTTTGCCTGTCGCCTCCTCGTGTAAGGCCCTGTAATCATCCCACGTATCCATGTCGCGAGCAACGAACGGCGAGTCAACCGGAACGCGCCTGACCGCTTCCCGGTGCGCTTCAAAGAGCGCCCTCAGACCGCCGCTCGCGGGCAAATTCAACAGTTCAGGCCTGAAACTGAGGTCGACAAGAACTGGATGACCGCCACGACCTTGCCACGTCGGTATCACAATGCGAGCGCCTTGAGTCCATTCTTCGATGATCGTTGAGACGACTGCTGCTGGAACTGCGGGGTGATCTGCGAGAGCAATAAAGGTTGCCTGGGCGTCGTCAGGAAGTTCGCGCACACCAAGCGCGATTGAGGCTCCCATCTCGCTGTCCGGATCAGGATTAAGTGCGAATCTGACGCCGCTCAGTTTTTTGCGCACATCATCTGCGCGATGGCCAAGCACCACGACGATTGTTTCCACGCCGGCGTCGCGCAGCGAGTCGATGCAGCATTCGATTACGGTTTTGTTTCCGAAGGGGAGGAGGGGCTTGAACGCGCCCATGCGGTTGGAGCGCCCGGCGGCGAGGAGAATGGCTGAACAGGATTTACAAGATTTCACATGATTATCTGGTGTCAACTTTGGAGGTCGCGGAGCGCGCGAAGCGTGTACTGACGCGCCATTTGCTTACGCCATTGAGAGACGAAGTCTGTGTTGTCGAGTGGTCGCGCTTTTATGTATGCAGCTTCGGCGGCAGCCTGGATTGGTTCGTCTGTGAGTGGTTTGCCGATCAATGCTGTCGCTGCTTCTTTGATCTCGACTGGTGAAGGCGCGATGCCGCCGAGCACGATGCGAGCGTCGGTTACCATGTTGCTGTCAGTTGATATCCACGAGGCCACACCCAGCACGGGAAAATCGAAAGCACCGCGACGACGCAGTTTTTGATATGAAGCACGCCAGCCGTTTGTTGGTGGGAGTTGGATGTCGACGAGGAGTTCGTCCGGACGCTTATGCAGGTAATCGATACCATCGTCGTTATACAGACCGGCGGCATCGATCAGTCGTTCACCAAGTGTGGATGCGAAGCGCAACTTCGCGCCGATCGCGACCATCACCGGAACAAGATCCGACGACTGAACGGCCCAGCACTTTGAGCTTCCCGGCGCGACCCAGCAAACGTCGCCGTCTTTCTTGAGACAGAAGTTGATGCCTTTGCGCCACTCGTAATTCTGATCGTAATAATTGCAGCGAGTATCGAGCAGCAGGTTGCCGCCGATAGTTCCCATGTTTCGCAGTATCGGTGTGGAGATCGTGCGCGCGGCTTTGGCAACCACTGGATAGTCGCGATTGATGATCAGGTTTTCGCAGATGTCGGTCAGTGTAACTGAAGCTCCGATCCGCAACCCGCTCTGCCCGTCTCCTGTGATCTGATTGAGCTCCGCGAGGCGCATCACCGAGATCACTATCTTCGGCGTCTGCTGACGTCGCTTCATATTTGGATACAGATCGGTGCCGCCGGCAACGAACTGTCCCGCAGGCCCAGCATCGCCCATAATCCTCACCGCCTCCGCGATGTTCTGCGGAACGTGATAGTCAAATTTGGGCAATCGCATCATAAGATTTACGAGTACTTATAGACAGGATTAAAAGATTTTCAGGATTTACAAGATTGAATCATGTAAATCATGTTCATCCTGAAAT
>DASTVU010000459.1:0-5202 GCA_035758935.1 Pyrinomonadaceae bacterium
GAGAAGTGTTCGGTGACGTGGAAGATGGCTTCGAGGATGTCGACGTCGTGGCCCTGGATTTTGCGAGGCTCCAGGACGGTTGCGGGATCCAGGGTTTGGAGCGTGGTTTGGATTTCGGAGAGCGTTGAGCGCAACAACGCCAGGAGCTCGGCACGAGCAATCGGATCACGTTGCTGAAATTCTGAATCCCGATTGCGATGGTCAGCTTGAGAGCCCACGCCCGCGATAATCCACTGGCGCGCGTTGCCACACAGGTGCAGGATGAGATTACCGATGCTGTTTGACTCCTCGTTAGCGCGCCACCAAATCTGCTCGTCCGTTAACTTCTCGAGACAGCGCTCAATCTTAGGCAGATACTCGTCCACCAAAAAGTTCGAGGCGCAGGAGATAAATGCCCGCGAAATCGTGTAGTCGTCTTTTTGAACTGTTGCGGATTCAGACATCTTCGTCTGTAGCTCCCGGACGGCGCTTGTGCTTCGCTTTCCGACCTGCCGGGCGCGCTACTTCGTCCGGCTTGGCACGTGATAGGGGATGCCCCGGCGGCGCTCCAGGCTTGCGAATGCTGTCAAAAACGGGTCGTGCTGGCTGGCGCTTCCCTTTTCGTGGAGAACTCCGTCTAACCATAATTCAGCCTCCACTCAAATCTTTGTTGGGTTCGGTTGCGATGCTACGCCCGGCGGAAATCGGATGTCAATAAAAGTAAATGGCGCGAGATGGCCGAAGCCCTCTCGCGCCGTAGTTTTTTGAGTTCGGCGTTCTTATTTAGCTGAAATTAGGCTTCACTGCCCCGTGGCGTTTTGGAAAGCATCCTCAGCGCATTTGTCGTCTCGACGCGTCGTTTTTGCTGAAACTCATTAACCCAATTGGTGACGGTTTCAACCATATCGCGCGCCGTGTCACGAGCGGAAGCAGCTTTTGCCTTAACGATTGGACGGGATTTTTCGCCCTTTTTTATGATACGAATTGTTTTCTTCTCAGACATTGCTTTGATTTCGAGTTCGTTTGAATCTTGTAGTTATCAAACGAAATTCTCGCCACACAGTTCCCAAAATTAATAAAGCTTAGAACGTCGAACGGCGATTACACTTGCAAAGAATAGGCCACATCCGCTAACGCGCACGTCGCAAGAAAAAAGGGCCACTTCTCGCAAAAAAATATTTTTAGGGGACGGATTAGGGATACTGACGGTCGCAAACCGTACACAGGTAGCAGAACAGTCACACTGTACACGGACACGCTACGGTTCCCGGGCGAGATGGGCGTTCTTTTGCTTCATGTCGAGCCCCCAGACAACCTTATGGGTCTTATAAATCATGAGAGCCAACCCGATTGCGCCACCGATGTTCACGTATTTCAACCCATTGATCATTTGCCGTGTGCCGTAGTGCACCAATAGGGCGTTGATGACAATCAAAGCCAGACGGAATTCAGTCGGTCCGAACTTTAGATAGCTGATCTTGAAACGGTCCGTGGTGGAAAACATTAGAAAGGTGCTCACTTCATAACCCGAACAAATCGCCAGAAGGATCAGAACCTGAAGTCGCGAGCGTTCCGGAAGAATGAAGGCGTAACCTATGATCACCGAACACAGGAAAAAGTAGTCGAGCAGGTGATCCATGTAATAACCCCACTTGACCAGACCCGTGCCGCGATACTTGCCAATCTTGCCGTCGTAATGGTCGGTGACGTATTGCATAAAAATCATCGCCGACACGCCCCAGAGCCAGCGCAAATCGCGGGCGGCCCAATAGGAAAACAGCAGAATGAGCGACGACCAAACGAGCGTCAGCATCGTCAGGTGATAGGTCTGCAGCCAGGAGGGGAAATGCGGCAGTAACCTCGGCGCGAGCCGGCGTTCGAATGGTGTCAGAAAAGAAGTGTTGGATTTGTTCGCACCCGCGAATTGTTGAGTTTCAATCATGTCGTTTCTCGAAACGGGAGAGCTAACGGCAGTCACCAGAAGTGCAAGTGACAAGCCAACGACTTTTGGGCTTTTTGAGGGGTTTAGATTGAGGTGTTTTGAGATTTATCCGACGAGTGTCGGCTTTTTGCTTGATTTGTGAGGATCCGAAAACCCATCTAATCTGCGGCTCAGATAAAGACGACTGACTGCGAGCTCGGAATCTCAAACCGGCGCCGGCAGCGTGCGTTTCGACAAGCCAGCATATCGTCGATTCGCACGAGGTAGTCGCGTGATTTCTCAAAACGAGCGCGATCGTGTTCGTTTGCACCGCGTGGCGGCTGTGGCTTCCTCGTGCGTTTTAGCCAGCGGACGTCGTACTCCCCACGCTCTCGACAATGCGGACAGCTATAGGTCGCCTTTTTTACTTCTTCTTTCTCGTTGAAAAAATCGCGTTCGTTCATGATTTATGCATCCTGACTTTCACACAGTTCACGCAGGTATCGAAAACTGTAAATCCCGGTTTCGTGACCGTCGCTCCAGCGAAAGTTGAGCGCATAACGCCCGACGATGCTGATGTCTCGAATCTCAATAGTCTCAGAAATACTCTCGGCCTTCAACACTCGTTCACCAGTCCACTCGTTGACACACTGCGCGCACGGACACGCGCGTCGCAGGTCAGCAGCACGATAGCTGCACCGCTTGTCGTCGGCCCAGACGATGTTCACCGTGAAATCGTCTTCGTGTTTGATTTCTCTTGGCTCAATCGCCGGTCCGCGTAGTTCCATTTATCGATTTACGAGTGGTGCGACTTATCCACTATGAGATTCGACTGCTTTCATGACTTCAGCAGCGACGACGTCGAAGTGTGATGCATCCCAAACAGCCTTACCATCACGCAGTATTACTACCTGTGGAGTTTCGTGGCGGACACCCGTTAAGGTAGCGAATTCGTTCGAAATAGCGCGGGCGGATTGAACCTCCAGGATATTCACTCCATCAACCTTTTCCATTTCGCGATACGCTCGGGCGCTGATTGAGCAAGCGTTGCTGTGCTTAAAAACGATCACGGGTTTCTTGGTCGAGTCTGTTAACAGATTCTCGAGCGCCAGGTGGTTGTCGATTTTGAAGAATTTGTTTCCCATAGTTCGATTGTTCCTCAGGTAATTCATTATAACTGGTCAGTTTATTAAACGCCTCCTTGGAGTGCGCCAACTTGTTGGCGCTTTAGTATTTTTACCAAAGCGGTGATAAGTCACCGCACTCCAAAGAGGGTTCACATTTCTATTGACGACCAAACAGAATCGTCATATTGTGCCTGAGCTTACAGAGAAAGCTTTGGCTGTCCTCAGAGCCTGGCCTAACTTTTCGACAACCTCACGAGTCTCTTTACAAGATTCTCCTGCTTTCTCAATGAGGACGAACTGCGTCCAAAAACCTCATCAAAAGGAGAACGTGTATGTTTTTAACACCGAATTTACGTCTCACCCGACGAATCCCCTTCAACCTCATCTGTGCCGCGTTGATTTTTCTCGCAGCTTCGAAAGCCGCAAATGCTGACGAACTCGCCATCTGGAACTTCAACGACTCAGATCTCAACGTGGACCATGGCAGTGGCACGCTCACCAGCAATATCAACGTCGCGAATATCCTGTTTGCTGCAGGCACAACTACAAATGCACGACAGGGAGACACGGCCGGGCAGGCGCTTTCATTACAGGGCGGAACCGGGAATGCCAACAATGGCAGGAACATCACTTTCGCTGTCAGCACTGTCGGCTTTGCGAATATCGTAGTGAGTTTTGCGACTCAGGGGACGAGCACCGGATTCAACAGTAATCAGTTCCAGTACAGTCTCGACGGAATCTCGTTTGTAGATTTTAGTCCGCCGTACACACCTGCAACTACGTTTGGCGCGGTGCCGTTCGTTTTCAGTCTCGCGGCAATTGCCGGCCTGAACAACAATCCCAACGCTGTGTTTAGGATTGTCTTCAATGGTGCGTCGTCGTCGACTGGAAACAATCGCATCGACAACATTGTGGTTGAGGGAACTAGTACTGCGAGTGCGACGATTCCCGAACCTACGAGCGCATTGTTATTGATTAGTGGTTTAGGTGGACTCTACCGGGTGAAGCAGCGATACAAAAAGAGGCACAAAAGCTAATTTCTGACTTGTGCTTTTTGTGCCTCTTTGTGGCTAAAGGTTTCTTGTGGCTAATTCCAATCGCCGACAAGAACAAACGGCGCCCAGAAAAACGGTGCGCTGTATTTCTTGCCGGAGATCATCGCTAACTGCGCGGCGCGGAGCGCGCTCGAGGAGGTGGTGCCTTCGCCCGAGGTTAACAGTCGTTTGTAGAAATCAGTCATCAGGTCGGCGGTGGATCTGTCTGCCACCGACCAGAGACTAACGCCAACAGTCGGCGCACCGGCGTACATGAATGCACGTGTGAGTCCCATGACGCCTTCGCCTCGCTTCTCCTTGCCAAGGCCTGTTTCACAGGCCGAAAGCATCACCAGAGGTGAGCCGAGGTGAAGGTTGAATACTTCATCCGTGCGTACAAAGCCGTCGTGTGTTTTGTTGCCGACGAGCGACAGCACAACGCCAGTAAATTGCGGGCGTTCTGCGTTTAGCAGGCCGTGCGTGGCAACGTGAATAACTCGGTACTTGCTGATGTCTCGCGCGCCGAGATTGTCTTCGTTTGCGTCGAGATCGAGCCAAACGTCAGCCTGGCCTCCTGAGGCCTTGGCTAGCTTGGAGATCTGGTCCGCTTCGGTACGTGTGCCGTTAAGGCGTGCGAGTGGCAGTCCTTCCATTTGTCCGCTGGGTGCTGCCGGAGCAGAGCCGCTCACGTCTGCGAGTGCGCTTTGAATGCCAAGGCCTCTGACGTCAGCGTCACTCGCGGGCGGAGCTGTTCTCTTTTGAGCTCGCGCATCATTTGAGTTGAATACCGGATCGGCAATGATCAGCATCGCGCGACTGGCGTTCTTCGTCCGTTGTTGTTTGATAGCGCCCACAACTGAAGCTGACGGCGCATAAACGACTTCGTTTGACTTGACGAGGTAATTGAGTGAGGAAAAGTCTCCGGTGTCTGAAGTCTTGAGTAATACTTCGAAGGGAATGTAATTGAGTGCGCCATCTGCGACGACCATCAGGCGCTTCTCTCCGATCATTCCCGCTGCCGGCTCAAGCACGACTTTGTACAGCGCATTCGATGCCGCTATGAATGGTGCGACGTCTTCAGGCGCCGTCGATGCGATTCCAAGCCCACGATTCGCTTCAGCGACGTCGATACCAACGATCC
>DASTVU010000460.1:0-8128 GCA_035758935.1 Pyrinomonadaceae bacterium
AACTCCGCCGGTCCACTACTCTTTAAAGGACCGATTAAGACTTGCCAGCGCCCCTGACCGTCAGCAACAGTCTCAGCCGATTTGTTCTGGAACGTAACAATTACCCGCTCGCCCGTCGTGGCATTTCCCCAAATGCGAACCTTGGTTCCCTGC
Source organism: Pyrinomonadaceae bacterium (assembly GCA_035758935.1). Taxonomy (GTDB): domain Bacteria; phylum Acidobacteriota; class Blastocatellia; order Pyrinomonadales; family Pyrinomonadaceae; genus PSRF01. The sequence continues at coordinate 154 of DASTVU010000460.1, forward strand.
TGCAACACCATGTTGTCGCTGAGGATTGCGGGGAGACGCACCTCGGCATGCGCAACGTATGTAAAGACTAGAATCAAAAGCGGTAAAACCACTCGAAAGAGCTTTGTTGTATGGCTGGACATAAGTAGGTGGGGCCGATTTTCTACTAAATCGTCGGTATGTTCAAGGGAAAAATCAGCGTGAATCTGGGCTAACTAGATAGGCGGTAATCAAAGACGAATCGACCAACCTGGATCGTTCCCCGCCCATTCGCACCGGGCTGAATCAGAAGCGCACGAACCATCGAGCTCTTCCGATTGCGAACGGCTTCAACTTCTCCAACCTGGTCACCACTAGAGGCGCGATAAAACGTCACCGTAATACTGTCGGGCGTTTTACGCTGATAGCCAAAAACATATTCTCCCGGCTCCAAAGAGAAGTCAGCAATCTGCACGGGCACCTGGGCGATGAAAAAGTGTGAGTACTTTCCCTCCGCCGAATATCCGGCAGTGATCATCACCACACCCGCAATAAACTTCCCGCGCCCGTCAGTAACACCCGATGCCGTGCGAAACTCCGTCTCGATGTTCTCTTTGATCACGGGCGCGCGCGCCGGGATAACTTTTCTCAACTCCGGTTCAGAAGCTACGCGCCAGCCGGCGGCCATCCAAATCAGCAGCATTAATATTGACGCCTTCATACGCCCGTTAGTCTAGCCACAAAGAGACGTAAAAGCCACTTTTGTGCTTTTTGAGCCTTTTTGTGGCAGTATCGGCTTTGCACATGCGCCGCCTAATTCCCCTTCAAGTTGCTGTCGCGTTTTTGCTCCTCGCCGGCACACGCTCGATAGCGCTCGATCCCAATCGCAGCCTGAAAGAGTTTGGTCATCAGGCATGGCTGACTGAAAATGGGCTCCCACAAAATACAGTTCAGTCAATCATCCAAACGCGCGACGGCTATCTTTGGATCGGAACGCAGGAGGGCCTGGCACGTTTCGATGGATTGAGCTTCACCGTCTTCGACAAAGAAAATACGCCTGCCTTCAAAAGTAACGACATTCGGTTTTTGTACGAGGACCAGCAAGGAAGGCTCTGGATCAGCACTTCGTACGGTCTCGTCTGTCGTCACAACGCACAGTTCACAAGTTTCACTGAAAACGAAGGACTGCCGGACAACAGTATTGGACCAGTCGTCGAAGATACAAATGGTAACGTGTGGATCGGGACCGGTGGCGGACTAACGCGTTTTGAAAATGGAAACTTCAAGACGCTGACAGTAGAGCAAGGGTTATCAAGAAACGTAATCCAAACGTTATGCGCTAGAGCGAATGGAACTCTCCTCGTGGGAACATCTGCCGGCGTTCAATCGCTTAGCGGCGATCGTTTCACTTCCTGGACCACGCTGCCCAACGTACCCGCCGCGAATATCAGTGCAATTGCGGAATCGAAAAATGGTCACCTTTGGTTTGGAACACTCGATGGCCTGTTCGGCGTCGAGCGCGAAGGAGCCACGCCTGTCCCTGTTACATTGCCTAACAGTCGTGTTAGTGCTTTGCGAATCGATCGCGAAGGCGCGCTCTGGATCGGGACGGCTGGCGGCGTCGCGCGTTCGCTGAACGGAAACGTTGAATCACTCAGCTCAGCAGATGGCCTATCGAGTAACTTAGTTCTCTCACTGTTTGAAGATCGTGAAGGCAGCGTTTGGATCGGCACCGAGGCCGGTGGTCTCAATCAACTCAAGAGCAAGAAGTTTAATACTTTTACAACTCGCGACGGTCTGCCAAGCGATCTCGTTAAAGCTATTTACCAGGACGCGCAGGGAGGAATCTGGATCGGATCGCAAGGCGGCGGGCTAACGCTCTTCAAGAATGGCAAGTTCACGACATGGACCACGCGCGACGGGCTTTCAAGTGACGTGGTCCTCTCGCTCGCAGGCGACGCCGCAGGAGTTATCTGGATCGGAACGCCCGACGGCCTGAATCGCTTCAAGGACGGCAAGTTTCAGGTCTTCACATTTGCAGAAGGACTTTCAAACGACCTGGTGCGATCGGTGCTCGTCGATCGCAACGGACTTTTGTGGGTTGGCACGCGAGATGGTCTGAACAGTTTTCGTGACAACGAGTTCAGGATCTACACAACTCAGGACGGGCTCGCAAACAACTTCATCGGCGCCATCTACGAAGATTCGAAAGGTAATCTGTGGGTCGGCACGCTCGGCGGTTTGAATAAGATCAAGGACGGGAAGTTTCAGACATTCACGACTAAAGACGGTCTTTCCAGCAACACCGTCATTTCACTTTACGAGGACGCGACGGGCGACCTCTGGATCGGAACAAACGGCGGTGGTCTCAATCGTCTACGCGGCGATAAGTTTGTTTCCTTCACCAATCGCAATGCGCTTGCGGCCGACGTCATTTATCGAATTCTCGAAGACAAACAACAGAATTTGTGGTGCAGCTCAAACAAAGGCATCTTCCGGGTAAATAAAGGCGAGCTCGATAAAGTCGCAAGCGATGCAAACGCGAATGTCAGTCCAGTCTTTTATGGCCCAGCCGATGGAACGCTCACGCGCGAGGCCAGCGGCGGTGGTCATCCTGCAGGATGGCGAACAAGCGATGGACGCATGTGGTTTGCCACGATCAAAGGCCTCGCTGTCATTGATCCGGAGCATATACCGCTTAACACCGCACCGCCGCCCATCGCGATCGAACAGCTCTTCGTCGACAACCAGTCAATCCCGTTAAGTCAAAAAGTTACACTCTCGCCAAGCAGTTCTCGACTCGATTTTTATTACACGGCGCTAAGTTTTATCGCTCCCGAGAACGTGCGTTTCAAATACAAACTCGAGGGGTTTGACGATAACTGGATCGATGGCGGCGCGCGACGCGTGGCCTCGTACACAAACCTGCGCCCCGGCAACTACCAGTTTCGCGTAATCGCAGCAAACAACGATGGCGTTTGGAACGAGACTGGCGCGACGGTGCAATTCTATCTTGAGCCACGCTTTTATCAGACGTATTGGTTTTTTGCTCTCTGTGTCGTCTTGCTGGCGCTGACGGTATGGCTACTGTATCGCATGCGCGTGCGACGCATGGCCCAACAGTTTAGCGCGGTGCTCGCCGAACGTAATCGCATTGCGCGCGAGATACACGACAACCTGGCCCAGGACATTCTGGGAATTTCTGTTCAGTTGGAACTGGTAGCTCGTTTAATGCCGGGGGCAGCCGAAGCTGCGAAGGGTCATCTCGATCGGGCACGCATTCTGGTGCGCAACAGCATGACTGAAGCGCGCCGTTACGTCTGGGATCTGCGTTCCCAGGAGTTGCAGAAAAAGGATTTATCCGCAGCACTTCGCGACACAACCAAACGTTTGACCGCTGAGAACGACGTCGAGGCTGTGGTCGAGGTGACTGGTCTGCTACGTCCTTTACCCCTCGAGGTTGAGACAAATCTCTTGCGTATCGGACAGGAAGCAATCAACAATGCAGTCAAGCACGCGCGCGCAAATCGTATTGATGTTACGCTGAACTTTGATACACGAAACGTGCGACTAAGTATTCGGGACGACGGCCGCGGCTTCGATCCGGAAGCACAGATCGCCGATGGTCACTTCGGCTTGATAGGCATGCGCGAGCGTGCTGAGCAAATTGGCGGAGTGCTAACGATCGACAGCGCCAGCGAGAGTGGAACGCAGATCGCAATCGATGTACCTTTAAACGATGAGTGACAAAATTCGAATAATCGTGATCGACGACCAGGCCGTAGTGCGACAGGGGTTTGTTTCCCTGATAAACACCGTCGCCGACATGGAAGTGATCGCGCAGGGAATAAATGGACAGCAGGCGCTCGAGCTTTACCGCGAACATCAGCCGGACATCACCCTCATGGATCTGCGCATGCCTGTGATGAGCGGTGTCGATGCGATTGCGAAGATCCGCCACGAGTTCCCTGATGCGCGAATCATCGTTCTCACAACTTACGACGGTGACGAAGATATCTACCGTGCCCTCCAGGCCGGTGCCCAGGGTTATTTGTTGAAAGACATGTTCTTTGAAGAACTGGAAGATGCTATCAGGAAGGTCCATGCCGGCGCGCGACGGCTGCCGCCGGTCGTTGCTGAACGACTCGCGGAACGAATGAATGCCTCCGAACTCACGGTACGCGAGCTGGAAGTTCTGCAGGAGATCGTAAAAGGCAAGACCAACAAAGAGATTGCGAGCACTCTGCGCATCAGCGAAGCGACCGTCAAGAGCCACATTAACAACATCCTCGGAAAACTCGGCGTAACCGATCGCACCCAAGCCGCCACCCGAGCCCTGCAACGCGGAATAGTTCATCTTTAGCCACAAAAAGGCACAAAACGCACAAAAACACAAAACCAATAAAGGGCTGTTTGTGCTTTATGTGCCTTCTGTGCCTTTTGTGGCTCAAACTAAAGGTGGAGAGGGGTACTAGACCATCAGGTCATGACAGGATTTAGGATGGCTGGTATCTTTTGCGGCGTAGTAACCAATTTTCCGGTTCCGAGTTCAGATCAAGGCTTCTTACCCTACCAAAATTGTTGCAGACCAATAAAGTGGTCTTGATTCAGTTGGTAGAACTCGGAACCGGACTTCCCTTTTAAATCAATCCCGCAACTGAATCGTTTTCTTTAGTCTCGCGTCCTTCGAGGATCCGCCGACAGCGACTTCAATCTGATCCTTTTCGACTACCCAACGATCGGTTTCAGGATCCCAGTACGCCAGGCGTGACACAGGAAGCGAGAGCTTCACAGTCTTCTCTTCCTGCGGACCAAGATGAATTCGGGTGAAATCCTTCAACTCCTTGAGCGGCCGCGAAACTTTAGAGTTGAGATGTTTGACGTAGAGTTGGACCACTTCATCACCCGCACGCTGTCCGGTGTTCTTCACGACGACGCTGAGCTCGATTATTCCGGGGGATGCGCCTACCTTGAGATCACGATACGCAAACGTCGTGTAACTAAGACCAAAACCGAACGGATAAAGCGGCGTGCCGCGGAAGTACATGTAGGTCCTTCCGTTCCGGATGTCGTAGTCCATCATCGGCGGCAGCTGCTCGAGCGACTTGGGCCATGTCTGGACCAAACGGCCCGCCGGATTGTAATCACCAAAGAGCACCGACGCGAGTGCTCGACCTTCTTCCTGGCTGTTGAGCGCCATGTGAACAATCGCGGGCACATTCTCCTGCGTCCAGTTGATCGCATACGGAAAACTCGACTTCAGCACCACGATCGTTTTTGGATTCGCCGCAAATACAGCCTTGATCAACTCTTCCTGCTCTAGCGTGATCGACTGTCGATCCACTGCTTCGCGTCCTTCACTCGGCACAGAAACTCTGGCCCACTGGTTATCGAAACCGCCATTCGGATGATTGCCAACACAGACGATCGCAACGTCAGACTCACGCGCCGCTTTGACCGCCGCATCGCCATCGTTATTCGCAGCGTGAGTCACTTTCACCGATTCGCCAACCGCGTTCTTGATTCCTTCGAGCGGCGAAATCGCGTATGGCGGCGTGCCGCTGTACCAGTCGAGCAGGACTTCATTCGCACGCGGTCCAATCACAGCGATCGACTTCAACGATTTCTTATCGAGCGGTAGAACGTTGGCCGAGTTCTTCAACAAGACGATCGACTTCTGCGTGGCGAGCAACGCCAATGCTTTATGCTTTTCTGTAGCCCACGGATCGATCGACTCTTTTCCGATAGACGAATAAGGTACGCGTGATGGTGGATCGAGCAAACCGAGCCGGATCATGACTCTAAATACTCCACGCAGCGCGCGGTCGATGTCGGCATCAGTCAACAGCCCTCTCTTTAATGCACTTCTAACGGGCGCGCGATAATCGTCGAGAAATTGTCCGATGCCGGCTTTGACTGACTCGGCAGCGGCCGTCTCAAAATCCGGATAGTACTTATGCGCCGTCACCAGATTCTTCATCGCGCCAGCATCAGTACAAATGATTCCATCCTGGCCCCATTGTTCGCGCGTGATTTTTTGCATCACCGGATTGATGGTCATCGGCACGCCATTCACAGCGTTGTAGGCTGCCATGTATGCCCGCGAACCGCCTTCGATCACGCCCATGCGAAAAGGCAGTGAGTAGTACTCGTGAAACAGTCGTTCGTCAAAATTTGAGCTCGATTTATCGCGATCGTTCTCGTTGCTGTTCGCGAGAAAGTGCTTCATCAACGCGGCGGACTGCCAGTATTTCGGATGATTACCCTGCAAACCTTTGCTGAAGGCGACAACCATCGCGCCGTTGAAGTATGCGTCTTCGCCGTAACACTCCTCGTTTCTGCCCCAGCGTGGATCGCGTCCGATATCGGCGTTGGGAGACCTGATGACGATTCCGCCCTGGTTGTATTTTGGACTCTGAAAAACGTAGCGAGCTTCGTAACCTTCGACTTCCCCGGCCTGCCGCAATATCTCCTGATCCCAGGTCTCACCGAGCCCAATTCCTTGTGGAAAGGTCGTCGAGGGAACAGTCTGAGGCTTGCCCCATTTTCCTGGTCCACCCTGCGTCAATCCGTGAATGCCTTCGACGTGGCCACTGCCCTTTATGCCGAGACGGGGGACGCTCGGAGTTGTATCGAGACACTCGACCTTCTCGTCGATCGTCATCAACGAAAGGATGTTGTCGATACGTTGTTCGATCGGGAGATCGGGATTTTGGAAAGGATGTTGAGGAGACGCCCGCGGAATCAACGCAACCACGCAGACGATCAAAGTCAAACCACAGATTGTACGGATCTGTGTAAATCGATTTTTACGGATCTGTACCATCCGTGGCTTATTCCTCGGTAACTTTTATGTACTTTCGAAGGGCTGGATTAGTTAGCTTACTGACGCGCCCGCTGGGCCATTTGATCTCGACGCTATCGATCTTCGTCGCTTTACCGATGCCGAGTATCTCGCGTGGATCGTGCGAAGAAAGATAACTGCCGCCGGCGGTCTTAAGGCGACGATATTTCACACCGCCCACTTCCCACGTGATGATGGCGCCGACGGCCATGGGATTGCTCTTGGTCGCGACCAGGTTGAGTCCAACCCAGTTGTTCTGATTTCCACCTTCATTTTTCAGCAGAACAGGCGCTTCGCCGTTGTTGATAATCAGCACGTCAAGATCGCCGTCGTTGTCGTAATCGCCCACCGAGAGACCGCGCGCGGACCAGTCTTTAGTAAAAGGCGCACCGGAAATCGTGCTGACGTTCTTGTACGTTCCATTGACGTTTTCAAACATCAACAACGGTTCTTTGTACTTAACTTTGAGCGACTGAATCTCAACCATGTCGTCCGGATGACCATTCGCCAGAATCAGATCGGGATCGCCATCGTTATCGTAATCAAAGAAACGCAACCCCCAGCCGCTAAGCAGACGCGTTGCTGGTCCAATCTCGCCAGGGCGGTCAATAAACGTCAGGTCCTTTTCATTGTGATACAGACTGAATAGTTCCTGATCGATATTGGCGACGAACAAATCCTGCCACCCGTCGTTGTCGTAATCGGTTGCATCGACTCCCATTCCCGAACGCGGCGCACCCGAATCGCTGTATGCGACTCCGGACAAGAGACCGACCTCTTCAAACTTTCCCTTCCCTTTGTTGACGAATAAGAAGTTCGCAAGGGTGTCGTTGGCGACGAAGAGATCCATCAGCCCATCGTTGTTCACGTCAGTCGCGACTGCGCCAAACGATTTGCCGAGTGATGCAGCAATTCCGGAATCTTTACTGACGTCGAGAAACTTGCCGCCGCCTTCGTTGTGAAACAGAAAACTCGAACGAGGCTTAAAGACGCGCGGCACGCAATAGTAACGACGACCAACGCGGTTATCGCCACAGAAGATGGTGCCCGTGCCGCTGTACTGCACAAAACTCGAGACGAAGAGATCGAGTTTTTGGTCGTTGTCGTAATCAAACCACGTGGCACATGTGGACCAGTTCGGCGCTGCCACACCGGCTTTGTCGGTCACGTTTG